>CAKSEI010000027.1 GCA_934446285.1 uncultured Eubacteriales bacterium
CCTAAGTTCTGCCCCGAGTGCGGAGGGAAATTCTGATGGAAGAGGCTAAAGAAAAGCTAATAGAATATAAATGCCCGTGCTGCGGAGGGGCCATAGAATACAACAGCACGGCAGGAAAGCTCAAGTGCCCGTACTGCAACAACGAATTTGACGTGGACACGCTCGAGAGCATGTCCGAGGAGCTTAAGGACGACATAAACTGGGACTCTCCCGAGGGCGGGGACAATGACGACGAGCTTGACAGCTTTGTATGCGAGTCGTGCGGAGGCGAGATAATATGCGAGCCGACGACGGCTGCGACCTCTTGCCCTTTCTGCGGTAATCCCGTCGTTCTCGCCGGGCGCGTCTCGGGCGGGCTGCGCCCCGACCTTATCATACCGTTTGAGCTTGATAAAAAAGCTGCGGTTGAGGCGTATAACAGGCATCTCTCGGGCAAGCCCCTGCTGCCGAAGGTTTTTAAGGGCGAGAGCAGGCTTAAGGAAATAAAAGGCATATACGTGCCCTTCTGGCTTTTTGACGCTAAGGCGCATGTCGACCTGAGATACAGGGCGACAAAGGTGAATATCCACAGCGACAGCCACAATACCTATACCGATACCTATTACTATTCGGTGCGGCGCGAGGGTGATATTGAGTTCTCGAGCGTTCCCTCCGATGCGTCGGTGAAGATGCCCGATAAGCTGATGGACTCGGTAGAGCCTTTCGATTATTCGCGCAGCGTTGACTTTCGCGGGGCATATCTTGCGGGGTATGCGGCGGATAAATATGACGTGACCGCCGAGGACAGCGCCGAGCGCGTTAGCGCCCGTATAAAGAAGTCGGCAGAGAGTGCCTTCGCATCTACCGTTACCGATTTTTCGAGCGTTACCGCCGAGAGCGGCAGCGTGAAGATTGACAACGGTAAGGTGCGCTACGCGCTGCTGCCCGTCTGGTTTATGAAAACGGTGTGGAGAGGGAACGAATATACCTTTGCCATGAACGGTCAGACGGGAAAATTTGTCGGAGACCTGCCCATAGACGGCGGGGCCGCCCTCAGATGGTTCTGCGGTGCGGCAGCTGCCGCGGCAGCTGCGGCATACGGCATACTCTGTCTTATATTTATGAGGTGAATGGTGAAAAGAATATTTGTTTTTATGTCGGCACTCATGCTGACTGTTCTGTTCGCCTTTCCCTCATTTGCACAGGTGTACGGATTTCTTGATGACGGCGCCTCTCTTCTTACCGAGGAGGAGAAGAGGGACGTCCTCGGGGCTCTTGAGCGCGAGGGAGAGCGGGCAGGATGCACAATTGCCGTTGCGACCTTTGACAGCATAGGCGGCGACGATCCCGCGGACATGGCGGAGGAATATTATAACAAGAAGATAAAGGCGAAGGACGGCGTGCTGCTCATTCTCGTCATGGATACTCGCGACTGGTACGCCTACGCCTCGGGCACGTGCTACTATGCCTCGGCGGATTACGCTGCGGACGATATAGTGGATTATCTCTCGGACGGGGATTATGCAGAGGGCTTTGAAAAGTTCGCCGTATCGTGCGCGGACAGGACCGAGGAGCGGCTCTACCGCGACTACCTCGACAGCAATCCGAGCTTAAAGAGAAAAGTCCTCGCGAAAAAGTTTATTTTACCGAGTATTGCTTTTGGGCTTGTTTTCGGCGGTATTACCGTTGCCGTCATGAGAGGGAAGATGAAGAATACGTCAAAGGCAGCGGGCGCTGCGAGCTACATAGTGGACGACAGCATGAACGTAACGGACGGCAGCGAGATTTTTCTCTATATGACGACATCCGTACAGTCAAATCACGAGAACGAATCGGACGGAGGCAGAGATTCTTCGGACTCCTCTTCCGGCGGACACGGCGGCAAATTCTGAGTTAACGCGGAGGTTTTTATATGTATGAGATAAAAGATACAGCTGACATGAAGCAGGGCGACACGGTCGAGGGCTTCTTTCAGCTCGGACGGGCACAGGTGAAGAAATCGTCAAACGGAAAGATGTTTCTCGCCGGAACGCTCATTGACGGCAGCGGCAGCATAGACTTCAAGAAATGGGATTACACGGGCGACATAGGCTCGGGCGAGAACGGCAAGGTCGTCAAGGCGCGCGGCGAGGTGTCCGAGTATAACGGAGCTCCGCAGCTTATAGTGAGCAAAATACGGTACGCCGACGAAAACGACGACTATGATATGGATAAGCTCTCGCCGCCCGCTCCCGTTGACGTAGACGCGGAGGCAAGGTATTTAACCGACATGGCAGCGTCACTTGAGGACGACGACTACCGCCTTATATGCACGGAGATGTTAAAAAGGCATATGGAGACTCTGCGCCGTTATCCCGCGGCGAAAAGCGTTCATCACGAATTCCGCGGCGGACTTATCATGCATACGGCGTCAATGGTTCGCTTAGCGGACGCGCTCTACGGCTTTTACCCCGACCTGCTCGACCGCAGTTTGCTTATCGCGGGCACTATGCTGCACGATATGGAAAAGGACAGGGAATTTGAATTAAGCGAGATAGGCGTTGTCACAAGCTACTCCGTAAGGGGGCAGCTGATAGGACATCTCGTCATGGGCGCAGAGGAGATAAAGGAGATAGCGGACGGCGCGGGCGTGCCCGAGGAAAAGTCGATTCTGCTGCAGCATATGGTGCTCTCGCACCACGGCGAGCCGGAGTTCGGCGCGGCGGTGCGTCCAATGTGCGCGGAGGCGGAGATGCTCTCGTATATCGACCTTATCGACAGCAGAATGCAGATATATACCGAGGTATTTGCATCCCTTACGTCAGGAGAATTCAGCTCGCGCATATTCGCCCTCGACAAGAAGATTTATAAGCATAAATAAAGCTTACGCCGCTTTTCCCTCGAAAAGCGGCGTAAATATTTCTGTACAAGAAAAAAGGTTTCGCCTATTCTCTCTTTTAAAGCTAATTGCGCAGCTTTTTTCGAGAAAAGTCTGCCTTGCACGAAGCGGCTCTCTTTTTAACGGCGAATAAGTAAGTCTACCATTCGTATTCGGTTAAACACCCGTCGGGGCGCAGGGATGCAAAGCCCCGCTGCCTGAATACCTCATATACGCCCACCGCGACGGAATTCGACAAATTCAGCGAGCGCAGGCTGTCGCGCATCGGGATGCGCACGCATCTGTCGGGGTTTTTATACAGCAGAGCCTCGGGAAGCCCATTTGTCTCCTTGCCGAAAACGAGAAATACCCGCCGGGGATAGCTTATCTCCGCATATGTGTGCTGCGCCTTTGTCGTGAAAAAGAACAACTCTTCATCATTGTTTTTCACAAGAAAATCGTCGAGCGAGTCGTAGTATGTAATATCGAGCTTGTCCCAGTAGTCAAGCCCCGCACGCCTGAGATTTCGGTCGGTTATCTCAAAGCCGAGCGGCTTTACGAGATGGAGCGCTGCGCCCGTCGCCGCGCAGGTGCGCGCGATATTTCCGGTATTCTGCGGTATCTCCGGCTCTATGAGTGCTATATTTATGTCTGCCATGTTTTTATCCTCCGATGGGGTATTATATACCAAAATTTACGGTTTTTCAATAAATTTACAAAAAAAGATTTTCTTTGCGCCCGAAGTGTGATATACTGTGAATGTTTATATACAGTGAAGGAGACTTAAATGGGACTTATAAATGCTGTTTTCGGAACGTATTCGGAAAGACAGATAAAAAAGATAAAACCTACGGTTGATAAAATAGAGAGCCTCGCAGAGAAGTACTCCGCCATGAGCGATAACGAGCTGCGCTTGCAGACAGACATACTGCGCGAGAGGCTGAAGAGAGGCGAGACGCTCGACGATATTCTTCCCGATGCCTTTGCCGTCGTGCGCGAGGCGGACGACAGAGTTCTCGGTAAGAGGCCGTTCAGAGTTCAGCTCATGGGCGGTATAGTGCTGCATCAGGGCAGAATAGCCGAGATGAAAACGGGCGAAGGTAAGACGCTCGTCGCGACTCTGCCCGCGTACCTTAATGCGCTCACGGGCAAGGGCGTTCATATCGTCACGGTAAACGAATACCTCGCCCGCGTCGGCAGCGAGGAGATGGGCAGAGTTTACGAATTTCTCGGGCTTACCTGCGGCATGATATGCCACGGTCAAAGACACGAGGAAAAGAAAGCTGCGTACAATGCAGATATAACATACGGCACGAATAACGAATTCGGATTTGACTACCTGCGCGACAACATGGTGACGTATAAGGAGCAGCTTGTCGCGCGCGAGAGAACCTTTGCCATAGTCGACGAGGTCGACTCCATACTCATAGATGAGGCGCGCACTCCCCTTATCATATCGGGCGAGGGTGCGGATTCGACGGCAGAGTACGACCGTGCCGCGGCTTTTGTCCGCACGCTCAAGGAATTCCGTATAAAGGAGCTTGCAGACAAGGAGTATACCGAGGATATAGTCGACACGGGAGATGCCGATTATATAGTCGATGAAAAGGCAAAGACCGCAGTTCTTACCGCAAACGGTGTCGCAAAGGCGGAAAAATTCTATAACGTCGCGAATTTCACGGATGATGAGAATGCGACCCTTTACCATCATGTAACTCAGGCGATAAAGGCTCGGGGAGTCATGAAGCGCGACGTTGACTACATGGTAAAGGACGGTCAGGTGCTCATCGTTGATGCCTTTACGGGACGCATAATGCCCGGCAGACGCTATAACGAGGGCCTTCATCAGGCGATAGAGGCAAAGGAGGGGGTAAAGGTTCAGAAGGAGTCAAAGACTCTCGCGTCCATAACCTTTCAGAATTTCTTCCGTCTGTACGGCAAGCTGTCGGGTATGACCGGTACGGCTCTGACCGAGGAAAACGAATTCCGCGAGATATACGCCCTTGATGTCGTCGAGATACCGACAAACAAGCCGATGATACGTAAGGACTATAACGACTCGGTATATAAAAACAAAAAGGCAAAATATAACGCCATAATAGCTCAGATAAAGGTATGCCATGAAAAGGGGCAGCCCGTGCTCGTCGGTACCGTCTCGGTCGAGAAGAGCGAGGAGCTGTCGGCTCTTCTCAAAAAAGAGGGAATAAAGCACACGGTGCTCAATGCCAAGTATCACGAGAAGGAAGCCGAGATAGTCGCCATGGCGGGACGCGCGGGCACGGTCACCATTGCCACGAATATGGCGGGCCGAGGCACGGATATCATGCTCGGAGGCAACCCGGAGTTCCTCGCAAAGCAGGAGATGAAGAGACGCGGATTTGAGGAGGAAATGATAGGAGCTGCCATGGGCAGCGCCGACACGGACGACGAGGAAATCCTTGCTGCGAGAAAAGAATACAGGGAGCTGTACGGTAAATACAGGGAGGAGATAACACCCGAGTACGAGGCGGTAAAGGCTGCGGGCGGACTCTTCATAATAGGCACGGAGAGACACGAGTCGAGACGTATAGACAATCAGCTGCGCGGACGCAGCGGACGTCAGGGAGACCCCGGAGAGTCGAGATTTTACCTGTCGTTTGAGGATGACCTTATGCGCCTTTTCGGAAGTGAGCGCATTCTCGGTATAGTATCAAAGCTGCCCGATGACATGCCGATAGAGGTCGGTATGGTATCAAACTCCATAGAGACGGCTCAGAAGAGGCTTGAGGATCAGAACTTTACACGCAGAAAGCATGTTCTCGAGTACGACGACGTGATGAATCAGCAGAGAAATATCATCTACGCACAGCGCAGAGAGGTACTCGACGGCGCGGACCTGCACGACAAGATATGCGGGATGATGGACGAGGTGATAGACGCGACCGTCAATCTCTATACTGCCTCGGAGATACCGGACGAGTGGAATTTCGAGGGAATAAAGCAGGACCTCATGCCGCTCTGCACGCCCGACGACTTCAAATATTCGCAGGAGGAGTTAAGTGCCGTTACGGCGGATAAGATAAAGGAATTCCTGCGAGGCAGATGCAGAGTGCTCTGCGAGCGCAAGGAGGAGACGGCAAAAGAAGCCGGTATAGATATGCGCGAGGTGGAGAGAATAGTCTTGCTCCGCTCTGTTGACACGCATTGGATGCAGCATATAGACGACATGGATGCATTGAGAGGCGGAGTCGGGCTGAATGCCTATGCGCAGCGCAACCCGATAAACGAGTACCGTATAACCGGCGGAGAGATGTTCGCCGCCATGGTTGACGCGATACGCGAGGACACGGTAAGAGCACTGTGGAGCATAGTACCGCGCCGCGCTCCCGAGAAGCGCAAGGAGGTTGCGAAGATAACGGGCGAGGGCTTTGCCGACGGCAAGGCTGAGAAGAAAAAGCCGGTGACGGTGCGCAACACTGCGAAGATAGGCAGAAACGACCCGTGCCCGTGCGGCAGCGGCAAGAAATATAAGAAGTGCTGCGGCAGAGGTACGGACGGTGGCGCCGAGTAACACGCCCTCGACCCTTGATTTTTTTGATATAAGAAAACGGCGTGCTTTATGCGCGCCGTTTTCGGCAATAATACCCGTCGAGGGTAAAAGACAAATATAAACTTTCGGAGGAAAAATGTGTACTGCCGTAACTTATAAGACGGACGACTTCTATATAGGACGGACGTTTGATTATGATTTCTCATACGGGGAGAGTGTCACCGTAACGCCGAGGGGCTACGGCTTTTCGCTGCGTCACGGCAAGAGAATAAAAACCGAATATGCCGTTATTGGCATGGCTCACGTCGCGGGCGACTATCCGCTTTATTATGATGCGGTAAACGAAAAGGGGCTCGGGATTGCCGGACTGAATTTTGCCTCGAGTGCGCATTACGCTAAGCCGTGCTGCGGAAAAGAAAATATCGCTCAGTTTGAGCTGATACCGCGTCTGCTCGGCTTTTGCTCGAGTGCCGCACAGGCGAGGGAAGCTCTCGCGGGTATCAACATAACGGACACACCCTTCGCCCCTTCGCTGCCCTGCTCGCCGCTGCACTGGATTATAGCGGATAGAAGTGAGGCGTTTACTCTCGAGTGCACGGCGGACGGCATGAAGATATACGACAACTCCGTGGGCGTACTCACGAACGAGCCGCCCTTCGACAAGCAGATGTTCATGCTCAATAACTATCGCGCGCTCTCTCCGGAGCAGCCGAGGAACGGTTTCTCGGATAAGCTTGACCTTGAGCTGTACAGCAGGGGTATGGGCGCGCTTGGGCTGCCGGGCGATTTGTCGTCCGCATCGCGCTTTGCGCGTGCCGCATTCGTAAAGATGAATTCCGTCAGTGGGGTGTCGGAGAGCGAGAGCGTCGGACAGTTCTATCATATCCTCTCGTCGGTAGAGCAGCAGCGCGGATGCTGCGCCGTGGGAGATAAATATGAGATAACGGTCTATACCTCGTGCTGCAACGCGACGCGCGGGATATACTACTACACGACCTATACAAACAGACGCATAAACGCGGTCGATATGCATAAGGAAGATCTCGACGGTGACAGGCTCATAAGCTATCCTTTGGCAGATGAGGAGGACATACGCCGCATTAACTGAGCCGCGACCTGTGAGCGGTGAGCGTGACGATCTTTCGCCCGTCACCGCCCTGTCGTATTGCGCTTTCCTTTTTCCGTAAGGAATGCAAGGCAGAGTTTTTTTACAAACCGCATGGCGGAGCACATGACAAATGCAGCTGCACCTGAGCACATGAGATTGATGAGAAAAACATGTGTTTTATCCAATTTCTTTTCCATCCTCATATGTACCGGAGACGGACAGCATTATACGCAAAATTGGGGAGGCGGTTGCCATGATGTACCGCAATAAAAGCGAGTATAAATCAGAGAGAAAGTATGAGAAAAAAACCTGACGGCATACTTTATCGGAAAGGCGGGAGATGCCCTCTGACGCGGAGCGGCATCGATTGTTCGCAATAAACAAAGGAGAGACCATTGCACGATGGTTTCTCCTTTTTTCGCCTTCGGATAGGAATTGAGCAGCTTTTCCCGACAACTCGACTGTCAAAGTGTGATATTATTCGCGTCGCGCGAGATTTGCGCGTCTCTTGAATGCGAAGTGAAAACTATCGACTGCGCGCCGCGCACCGAGAGCACGCGATAAGCCCTGTCAAGTCTTACGTCGTCGAGATTTGCAAAGCTCTCGTCGAATATCATCGGTGTTTTGCCGTCGGTCAGCAGCTCGCACAGCGCTATGCGCAGGCATATGTAGGCTATGTCGCGCGTTCCTCTGCTGAAAAATTCCGAGTCGCGGGTCATGCGGCTCGAGTCCGTATACGATACGGCGAGCTTATCGGATATAAAGAGACTGTCGTATTTTCCGTCCGTTGCCGCCGACATCAGCTCTGCCGAGCGGGCTGCGAGGCGCGGGGAAACATGCTCCTTGACGCGTGCGGCAGCCGTCTCTATCGCGGTATATGCCGCGACGAGCGCATTATACCGCTTTTCAAGCTCGCCGATTGTTCCGTCAAGCTCGGAGAGCCGCTCCGACACCCGACGCTCCTGCTCGACCGTGTGTACGAGCAGAGCCGACTGCCTCTCGGCTTCCGCTATTGTCTTTGACTGGCGCTCCGAGCTGTCAAGTCCGAAAGTAATGCGTCTCTCAAGCTCGGAGGCGTCAAGCGATTTTTCAATCTCGTGCGGGTCTCCGTTAAGAGCCTCGGCTATCGCCGCTCTGTCAAAGGCGGACAGCTCCGTCTCAGCCCTGTCCGCATCAGCCTTGAGAAGAGAATATTCGTCGCTCGCGCGCAGGTACATTTCGCGCATAGCCGTGAGCTTTGCCGCCGTGTTGTCAAGTCCGTCGGGATTAGTATAGCTCTGCCCGAGGGAGTCGCATATCACGCGCGCTTGTTCTGTCAGATTATCGAGCACGCCTTGTGCGGCGTCGAGGCGCCCGGCGCATTCTGCGGCTTCCTTTTCCGCGAGAAGGCGTCCGCTCTGTGCGCGTAAATAGCGGTCGCGCAGGTCGTGCGGGCTTTTTGCACCGTGCTCAGCCAGAATTTTCTTTGATTTCCCGCGGCAGAGCGCGCCCGATACCGCAAGCGATATGCCACTGACCAGTGCTGCCGCACCCGCGGCGATAAGAGCGCCTGCTTTTCCGGTGACGGCATAAAAAGCCGCACATACAGCACCGATAAGCATGAGTATGCTCCCCGCCGCGTACATTACCCCCGATTTTCTGTTGAACGCTGCGGTCTTGCCCGCTGCGTCCAGAAAAAGCTCGGGGTTCGGGATGCTGTTTTTGTTCTGCTCCGCACGGACTGCCGACGCACGTGCATCTTCCGTCTCGCGCTCAGCTGCTCTTATAGCTTCGGCGAGCTTTATCATATCGTGTATTCTGCCGTTGTCTATGTTTCCCTCACGCAGTGAGAACAACTTCTCTTCAAGCTCGGCGAGCCTCTTTCTGTCCTTCTCATGTTGCTCAAAGCGTATGAGCGTGCGCGCGTCGGTAAGGCGCCTCATGTCTGTCTGAGCCTGCTCGGTAAGGCGTCTGTTATTCTCGGCTTTTTCTTTCAGCTCGGCGAGCCTGCATGACGCGGCTATTCCGTTCTCGCTCGCGCCCTTAAGCTCCGCAGCCTCGCGCTGCAGCGCTCTTTTTTCCTCGCGTGCTTCAAAGAGTTTGCCGCCCTTGCCGTTCTTATGAAGTATGTCGGCGCGTGCGGCGTCGATGGTTTTCAGTGCTTTATCCGAGTCGGTACTTTCCTCCGCGGTGAAGAGAATATTTTCCATCGCGCGTGCGACCTCCGTACCGTCGACGGCAGCGCCCGTTTTCTGCGAGACGTAGACAGTACGGTCGAAGAGCGCATCGCTCATACCGAGAAAGACTTCTCCCGGCTCGTGCCCGTGCATATACTCCGCGCCCGTCACGCTGTCGGTTATTTTGAAATCGTCGCTGCACGCAGTTTTGCCGCGCATGGTGAGGGTGCGCGAGACGATATAGTCGTGCTCGCCGTCACCGATAAGCATAGTCCCCCACACGCTTTGCGAATCAAAGGGCATATACCTGCGTCGGTCGGGTATCGGAGACGATTTTGTCTTTGCCGCAAGCCCGAAGAACATAAATCTGATAAAAGCGCACAGCGTGCTTTTGCCCGATTCGTTTTGTCCCTCAATGATATTGACCCCGTCCGTGAGCTTGACTTTGACGTCGCTTAACCCCGCGAAGCGGCCTATATACAGTTCCTTTATCAGCATTTCTCCTCCAGGTAAGAAAGAAATTCTCCGTAAGTGTGCGCGACGGGGCAGATGTCACCCTCCCATGCGCCTTTCGGCGCGAAGAGGCAGCAGTCGATACCCGCACCGCGTGCGCCCGCTATGTCGCTTGTCGGGCTGTCGCCGAAAACGATACAGTCCTCCCGCCCAAGCCCCGCACGCTCGATTACCGTATCGAAAAAGCGTCGGTCGGGCTTATTGTATCCTATCTGCTCGGATATAAATACCCCCGAGAAAAATCCGCGCAGGTCAGCGTCATCGAGCCGCCGCTGCTGCACCTCGGTTATGCCGTTTGTTATGACATAAAGGCAGTATTTTTTATGTGCCTCGCGAAGAAAAGAGCGTGCACCCGGCAGCAGTATATGCTCGCGCGACAGCATTTCTCCGTAGAGGGCGTTTACCTCATCCGAGTCGGCACGAATGCCGAGACGGGAAAAGAGTATCTCAAAGCGCAGAGTGCGTATCTGCAGCCTGTCATACTCTCCGCGCTCAAGGGCGTGCCACATCTCTCTGTTTATTTCGTGGTACTCGCCGAGAATTTTGTCTGAGCAGGGAATAGACAACCGGTCAAATGTCTTTTTTATTGCTTCTCTTTCGCACGCGGCAAAGTCAAAGAGCGTATCGTCTATATCGAGCAGCAGATTTTTATATTTCATCAATTTTTCTCCCGTCTATTGCGGCAAGTCCGAGCCGCAGAGCCTCCTCAGCCGTTTCGCGTATAACCGCGTCATCCGAGCCGAGCTGCGGCATGAGCGTGCGGACAAATTCGCCGCGCAGTCCGGGAGCGCGCTCGAGGGCAGCTATGTCCTTTGTCGGTGTCGTAAGGTCGGTTATCTCGGCGTTCGTCCCGCACAATGCGGCGAGCAACTCCGTTTCTATATGCATATCGGAATTTACAGCGCCGCAGAGCGTGAGCCGCAGACAGTCGTCCTTTTCTATACCCCTGCCCGATATGAGCTTTGCAATCGCGTCCGAGATGTCCGTGAAGTCGGAGCAGTCGGTTATATCAAGCCTTTCATTATAATAAACGGGAGCGCGCGACGGCAGAAGCTCCTTTTTGACCGTGCCTTTTTCGGCGGTTACGAGGTAGACACCCTTTTTTCCGCATTCGCCGAAGTCCCGTCCGCACACGCACCCGGGATAAAAATATTCGCCGTGCGCCGTGCGTCCGCCTCTTGATGCGTGAATATGCCCGAGGGCGATGTAGTCAGATGCCGTCTGCGCAAGGTCCGCGGTTCGCAGCGTGTAAACACCGTCCTCGCTGCCCTCGGTATTCGCGTGACCTATGATAATGTTTAAGAGAGTGTCGTCGGGCAGCACGGTATGTGCCGTCGGATCGGCAGGGGATGTCGAGGCAAGGCAGGCAAAGCCGCATATGCGCACGCCCTCCTCGGGCATCTCGACGCTCTGCGGCTCGGCACTCTTAAAGACACGGACATTCTCCGGCATAGTGCTGTCCCATATTCCGCCCGGTATGTACGGGTCATGATTTCCGGGGGAGATAAAAAAGCTGCATGACGGCGTGTCGCGCATGGCTGATAAAACCGTCTGAAAAGCGCCCTCGGACGGCTCCGGGCAGTCAAAGAGGTCACCGCAGATAAGGCAGAGGCGCACGCCCTCGCGTTTTATGTATTCCGTCATGTCGATAAATGACGAAACGAGTGCCGCACGCTTTTCCGCGCGCCGTGCCGCCCGCTCCTTTGAAAAAGGAGAATCTATATGAAAGTCAGCGCAGTGTATAAAAACCGCCATGCATTCCTCCGTCAAATTATTACTGTAAGTATTATACCGAAAAGCGGGCGCAAAGTCAAGGTGCGCCACACAGTCATTTTTGCCCGCAGGCATTGATTTTGACGGGTGCTGTGTGTTATAATACGGTATATTATGAGAGGTAGTCATATGAAACTGAAAGAACTTTTGGCTCAGGATAAAATAAGTGTATCGTTTGAGGTGTTTCCGCCCAAGGCGGACAGTGCCTTTGAGGGGGTAAAAAAGGCGGTGGAGCGCATAGCTGCACTGCATCCGTCGTTTATGAGCGTCACATACGGCGCGGGAGGCGGGACGAGCAGATACACGCTCGACATAGCCGAAAAAATAGCGCACGACTACGGCGTGCCGTCGCTTGCGCATCTTACGTGCGTTTCGTCATCAAAGGATACAGTTCACGCGAGAATAAGGGAAATGAGCGAGGCGGGCATTGAGAACGTCATGGCTCTGCGCGGAGACCTCACTCCCGAGCTTGAGAAAAACGGGCTTGACGGCTGCGACTACCGTCATGCGATCGACCTTATACGCGATATAAAGCAGAGCGGGGTCGATA
>CAKSEI010000028.1 GCA_934446285.1 uncultured Eubacteriales bacterium
CTCTATGTCTTTGTTTTCAGAAAAAAGGCGGTCATAACCGAGGACGATATAAAGAATGTCTCGGAGATAACGCGCGATATCCTCGTAAAGATAAATATGCCCGCTGCCATATGCGACGCAATCGGCAGGATAATTTGGCATAATGAGCGCTTTGTCGCGCTCTTCGACGGACAGGTACAGTACGGCAAGATGCTCGACAATATCAGCAGCCTTGATTACAAAAAGGCGGTGAACAGCCTGCGTGAGGACGGCGTTACCTGTACCATAGGCTCGCATACCCTCGCCGCGCGTGCTTATCCCGTTTGCATAGAGGAGAAGAGATATAACGTCATGCTCTTCACCGACAATACGGAGCTTTACCGCGCGTGGGAGAAGATATCCGAGGAGGAGACACAGATAGCGTATATCGTCATAGACAACCTCGCCGAGATAATGCAGTACGTAAAGGAAAAGTCGCGTACCGCTTCCGCTCAGATTGAGAATATCCTCTCGGGATGGGCTGAGTCCGTCGGCGGAGTGCTCAAGGAATTCGAGCGGGATAAATTTATCTTCGTTTTCCACAGGTGCCATCTGCAGGAGTTTGTCGACGAGAAGTTTGATGTGATAAATAAGATACGCGATGTCAGGATGGGAGAGGGCAGCCAACCCGTCACGGTTTCCGTCGGTGTGTCGGGCGTTGACGGCTCGCTTGCCGATAAGGAGAAGGCGGCGAGAGCCGCCCTTGATATGGCGCTGCAGCGCGGAGGAGACCAGGCGGCGGTCAAGTATCCCACGGAGATGGTATTTTTCGGAGGCAAGACAAAGACGGTGCAGAAGCGTACAAAGGTGCGCGCGAGGGTCTTTGTTACCGAGCTTGTACATCATATAAGCGAGAGCAGCAGGGTGCTCGTCATGGGGCATGCGCGCGCGGATATGGATTCGCTCGGTGCTTGTCTCGGAGTTGCCAAGCTTGCACGGTTCTGCGGGGTGGACGTAAATATCGTCGCCGACCGCACGGACGGCAATATGAAGAAATTTTTCGATAAGCTCGACAGCATGAAGGGCTATTCGGATATCGTCATCGACCGCACGGAGGCGCTCGAGCTTAATTCCTCCGATACACTGCTCGTTATTGTCGATGTCAATAACAGGGACTTTTTTGAGTCGCCCGACCTCTTTGCGTCGGCGAGCAGGACGGTCGTGATTGACCATCATATAAAGAAGGACGAATACGAGACGACATTCTCATATATAGAGCCGTCTGCGTCAAGCGCGTGCGAGATACTTGCCGAGATGCTCGAGCAGGTGCTCTCCGACGGGGAACTGACAAAGGATGAGGCGGACATACTTCTCGCGGGAATGCTGCTTGACACGCGTCTCTTCACGCGCAATACCGGCTCGCGTACGTTCGGAGCTGCGCAGTATCTGCGAAATCAGGGAGCTGTGCCGTCCGACGCGCGTAAGCTTTTCGCAGGGTCGTTTACCGAGTTTGAGCGGGAGGCGCGATTTGAGAGCAAGATGCTCATGTACCGCTCGCACCTTGTCATAGCGGTGAACGACTGCGACGACAACGAGGAGAGCGACCGCGTGTCGGGAGCGAAGGTCGCCGATAAGATGCTCGAGCTTGAGGGTGTCGAGGCGTCGTTCTCGGTTTTACGGATAGACGAGGACGTATATGTCTCCGCAAGGAGCGCGGGCAAGATAAACGTGCAGATAATCATGGGCTACCTCGGCGGCGGCGGAGGCTATGACTCCTCCGCAGCACAAATGCGGGGCTGCTCTCTTGAGCAGGGAGTCAAGAACCTCAAGCAGGCTATAGATAAATATTACAGTGAGGACTGAAAGATGAAGGTTATTTTTAAGGCGGACGTTAAGGGACAGGGCAAAAAAGGCGAGATGAAGAATGTCTCGGACGGTTTTGCGAGAAATTTTCTCCTGCCCAAGGGGCTTGCGGTCATAGCCGACGGCAAGGCGGTAAACGAAATGCAGGGTAAGCGTGCCTCGGAGGAATTCCGCATTGCGACGGAGAAAAAGAACGCAGCGGAGACTAAAGAGAAGTTAGACGCGGCAGAGCTTGTAATTAAGACCTCCGGCTCGCCCGACGGCAGACTCTTCGGTGCGGTCACGAACAAGGAGATAGCGGAGCAGCTAAAGGCACAGCTCGGCATAGAGGTCGACAAGCGTAAGATAGAGCTTGACGACAATATAAAGGCGTTCGGCTGTTATCACGTTACGGTAAAGCTCTATTCGGAGATCACGGCAGAGCTTAAGGTAACGGTAACGGGCAAATGACGGGCGAAGCAGCGGCGCGCAGGATGCCGTTCTCGCTCGAGGCGGAGCAGTCCGTGCTCGGCGCGGTGCTCATAGACCCGGATAAGCTCAATGAGATAACGGGAGTGCTGAAGAGCGAGGACTTTTACCTCGACGAGCATAAGGAGATATATCTCGCCATGCAGGAGCTTTTCTCCGCGAGCAAGAATGTCGATGCGGTAACTCTCATCGATTTGCTTGTGAAAAAGGGCGTTTACGACAAAGACCAGAGCATGGCGTATCTCAAGGTAATAGCCGACACCGTTCCCTCTGCGTCAAACGTCTCGGACTATGTGCGCATAGTCAAGAATAAAAGCACGCTGCGTGCGCTCATAACGGCGTGCGACGAGAGCAGCGACGAGGCGTATGCCCAGTCGGACGATGTAGAGATGATAGTCGGACGTGCGGAGCAGCGCATAATGGACGTCGCCGATAAGGAGGCTGTCTCCGGTTTTACCCATATACGTGAGGTGCTTGTAAATACCTACGACCACCTAAAGCAGATTGAGAGCGACCCGCAGAGCGCGCTCGGCACGCCTACGGGCTTTGACGGGATAGACAGAATGCTTGTCGGTCTCGGCAAGGGGGATATGTGTATAGTCGGAGCGCGTCCCGGTATGGGTAAGACGGCTTTTGCCACTGCCGTAGCACTCAATGTTGCAAAGGCAACGAAAAAGAAGGTATGTATCTTCTCCCTTGAGATGTCAAACGAGCAGGTCGTACAGCGTATGCTGTCGAGCGAGGCTCTCGTCAGCAGCTATAAGATGCGCTCGGGAAAGCTTGACGGACGCGACTGGGACAGTCTCGCGCGCGCATCCGCCGCACTTGCCGAGACGGATATATATATAGACGACACCTCGGAGATAACGGCTACGCAGATGAAAGGCAAGCTGAGACGCAAAAAGGACGGGCTCGGGCTTGTCGTCATAGACTATATAGGACTGATGAAGAGCGAGCGCCCGAATGCCAATCGCGCTGTCGAAGTGGGCGAGATATCGCGCAACATAAAGATAATGGCAAAGGAGCTGGGGGTACCCGTGCTTGCCTGCGCACAGCTCAACCGTTCGCCGGAGGGCACAAAGGACAACAAGCCTACGATAAGCAACCTGAGAGAGTCCGGCTCTATCGAGCAGGATGCGGACGAGGTGCTGCTCTTATACAGGAATGACTATTACGATAAGGAAAACGCGGGAGAGGCGAATATCGCCGAGGTCATCATAGGCAAGAACCGTCACGGCGGGACGGGCACAGTCAAGGTCGGATGGTACGGAGAGTATGCGAAATTCACAACACTTGAAGAAAAATACGAGTGAGCTTGAGAAGAGAGTCGCCGAGAATATAGAGCGATACTCAATGTTTTCACGAGACGACGTGATTGCCGTCGGCTTTTCGGGAGGCAGGGACTCAAGCGCGCTGCTCGACCTTTTGCACAGTATGGGATATGAGGTGCGCGCCGTGCATATACATCACGGTATAAGAGGCGCGGAGGCTGACAGGGACGAGGAGTTCTGCAGAGCCTTTTGCCTTGAGAAAGGCATACCGTATATGTGCAGACGTTTTGATGTACCGACGCTTGCAGAGGAGAGCGGAAAGGGAACGGAGGAGTGCGCGCGGGACGTGCGCTATTCGGTTTTTGATTCTCTTATTTCCTCGGGCGAGGCGGACCGAGTTGCGACCGCCCACCACGCGCGTGACAATCTCGAGACGGTTTTATATAATATGGCGCGCGGCAGCGGGATTTCCGGAATGTGCGGAATACCGCCCGTGAGAGGGAGGTACGTAAGACCGATGATAAGTGCCTCTCCCGATGAGATAGACGCATATGTGCGTAAGCGCGGTATAGAATATATGACCGACTCGACTAACGCCGATATTAATTACACGCGCAACAGAATAAGGGCGCAGGTCATCCCCGCGCTCGAGAGCGTGAACGGGGCGCTGTACGCTCATGTGAATGCTCTTTGCGAGGATTTAAGGGAGACACAGAGAGATATAGATGAGCGTGCGCGGAATTCCGAGAGCACGGATATTGCGTATCTTAAGTCCCTCGATGACGCTCTGCTGCGCAGGGTGCTCATGAGAATGTGCTCCGAGGCAACGGGTCTTACCCCTGCGCGTGCTCAGACGGAGGCGCTTCTCAGGCTCGTGCGTCAGGCAGAGAACGGGAGAGGAATAGACATAACCTCGACGGGTGCGTATATCGACTGCGGCAGACTCTGCTTCGGCAGACGCACGCAGAACAAGGTATTCAGATATCCGCTCATTCTCGGAGAAAACCGCTTTGACGATCTCGGCTGCACGGTATATCTCGCGGAGAAGGAGATCGGGCGCGAAATATCAGACTGTTTTTTGAATATTTACAAAAAGTTGATACACACATGTGTTAATAGTGATAAAATCAATGACGTGTATGTAAGATCGCTTGCCGAAGGGGATAAATATAAGAGTCTCGGCATGACGAGGATGGTGCGCAAGCTTATCGCATCGGACGGACTGCCGCGCTCCGAGCGGGCAGTTTTTCCCGTATTCTGCGACGGAGAAGGAGTGCTTTGGGTACCGGGACACGGCGTGCGCGACGGTGCGTATGCGAAAGAGGGACTTCATATTTATTACTTCTCGGGAGTTAAACATAATGAATCGAAATTTGAAGGATGACGTCGAAAGAGTTCTTTTGACGGAGGAGCAGATACGCAGGCGCGTAAGCGAGATTGCGGCGCGTATAGACGAGGATTATCGTGATGTCGACGGTAAGCTCGTCCTTTTGTGCATTTTAAAGGGTTCTGTCGTTTTTATGGCTGACCTTATGAAGAGCGTCAGCATTCCGGTAGATATTGATTTTATGAAGGTAAGCTCATACGGTACGGGTACAACGTCGTCGGGCGATATACGCATACTGCTCGACCTACACCGCTCCGACCTCTCCAGCTGCAATATCATAGTTGTCGAGGATATAATAGACTCGGGCAGGACTCTCTCGCACCTGACAAAGTATCTTGAGCTTAAGGGCGCGAAAAGCGTGCGCACGTGCACTCTGCTTGACAAGCCCGACAGGAGAGAGGTTGATTTCACGCCCGACTATTCTGGATTTGTTATACCCGATGAATTTGTCGTCGGTTACGGGTTAGACTATAACGAGTCCTATCGCGAGCTGCCGTTTGTCGGCGTTCTGCGCAGATCGGTCTATTCGGAGGAAAAGAATGAAAAATAACAAGATAAGGATAGCCGTATTCTATCTCGTCATTACCGTTGCCGTTATAGCGTTCGCGCGCATGGCGTTCGGCAGCGTACCGACGGAGGATAAGGGCTACAGCGATATTGTGGCGCTCTTTAAGGATGATAATGTCAAGAGCTTTGACGTTTCCACGTCGAATACTCTTACCCTTGAGACGCGCGACGGAAAGACAGTAGAGTACCGTCTGCGCGACCTATACCTCTTTGTAGACGACTGCAGGGAGTATTATACCGCAAATGACGTCAAATATGATTTTGAAGAGCCGCGCGTGGTGCCGGGATGGGTATCGTGGATACCGTATATCATAGTCCTCGCGGGATTTGTCGCCGTGTACGTTATGGTTATGCGCCAGACGACAGGCAGAGGCGGCAAGATGAACTCATTCGGCAGGGCGAGAACCAAGCTCGGCTCGGATGAAAAGAAAAAGGTTTACTTCAAAGATGTTGCCGGAAATGATGAGGAAAAGGAGGAGCTGCAGGAGGTCGTCGAATTTTTGAAAGACCCCGTGCGCTTTACCAAGCTTGGTGCGCGCATACCTCACGGTGTTTTGCTTGTAGGCCCTCCCGGCACGGGTAAAACTCTGCTTGCCAAGGCTGTTGCGGGCGAGGCGGGAGTACCGTTTTATTCGATATCCGGCTCAGACTTTGTGGAGATGTACGTAGGTGTCGGTGCGTCGCGCGTGCGCGACCTCTTTGAGACTGCGAAAAAGTCTCCCGCGAGCATAGTGTTCATAGACGAGATTGACGCAGTCGGCAGACACCGCGGAGCGGGACTCGGCGGGGGTCACGACGAGCGTGAGCAGACGCTTAACCAGCTGCTCGTTGAGATGGACGGTTTCGGTGCGAACGAGGGCGTTATCGTTATGGCTGCTACCAACAGACCCGATATTCTCGACCCTGCACTGCTGCGCCCCGGACGCTTCGACAGACAGATTACCATAGGCTATCCAGATCTAAAGGGACGGGAGGATATACTTCATGTCCATGCAAAGGGTAAGCCTTTTGCGAGTGACGTCGACTTTGTCCAAATAGCGAAGACGACAGTAGGATTTACCGGCGCGGATCTTGCAAACCTCTTAAATGAGGCGGCACTTCTCGCCGCACGCAAGAACCGCAGCCTTATCGGCATGGACGATATAGAGGCGGCAACTCTCAAGATAATTGTCGGCACGAAGAAAAAATCAATGGTCATAAAGCCGGAGGAAAAGAAAAAGACCGCATATCATGAGGCGGGTCACGCTATTATGGCGTATTGCCTCAAGTCGGTCGATCCCGTGCGCATGATATCCATAGTCCCGTCGGGACGCGCGCTCGGCTTTACGCTCAACCCGCCGACGGAGGATAAGTACAGCGAATATAAGAGCGGACTCAAGGAGGAGATAGCTATGCTGCTCGGAGGCAGAGCTGCCGAGCACATAATATTCGGCGATGTCTCGGGCGGAGCGTCAAATGATATACAGCGCGCAACGAGAATAGCAAAGAAGATGGTCACGCAGCTCGGCATGAGTGACAAGCTCGGACCTATCTTATACGGCTCATCGCATTCGGACGATGAGGTATTCCTCGGACGCGATTTCAATAACAACCGCGACTATTCCGAGCAGACCGCACGGATAATAGACGAGGAAGTCCATTCGATAATAGAAGAGGCATATGCTCTCTGTGAAAAGACGTTGAAGGAGAATATAGATAAGCTGCATTTTATCGCAGACTACCTTGTCTCCCATGAGGTCATGGACGAGGATCAGTTCCGCGAGGCAATGGAGGGCGAGGCTACGGTCGAAACGCTTGAAGCAATAGCCGAGCGAAAGGCGCAGCAGAGCCGTGCCGAGAACGAGCGCAGACTGCAGGAGGAAAAGGAACGTGCCGCACGTGCAAACAAAGCGGGCGCAGGCTCCTCACCCGATATGCGCGTGCAGGAGCCTGACGTCCCTCTTGACGGACACGGCGAGGTCGCACCCGGCGGGAGCGCCGCTCAAGGCGATACGCAGAACGGCACGGACTCGGGAGAAAACGGTACCCGAGACGATTCCGAGGACGGAGAAAGCGAAAACGGTAGATGATGCAGTCGGCTTCTTTCCGAAAAAGCATATAAATGACGACCGTATAAAAGCTATACGCAAACTGAAAAGGAGAAGACCTCTGTGCGAGGGCTTCTCCTCTTTTATGCCGCGGCGCAAAAAATACCGAAACGTGATAAGCTAAAGCGCCTTCATGCAAAAGCTTATGAGTCGCTTTTCCCGAAAGGCTGTCTCTAAATGAAAAGCGGTCGCAGCTGTTTGCCTCTGAGTGCCGCCTCAAGTGAATCTTCGACGAGAGTAAAGTCCGCCACGAGCGAAAACGGCTTTTTCTCAGGGTCATCCTGACGCAGAGGAACGAAAAACACGTTTTTCTTTTCGCACATTGCGGCGATATTTTTTAAATTTGCCGCCATAGCGTCGTTTGTCGCGAGCGCTATGACGAGCGGACGCGAAAGGCGCATGTGAGCCTTAGCCGCCATCGTTACCGTGCCGTCGGTAATGCCCGCGGCAAGCTTTGCAAGTGTATTTCCCGTGCACGGGCATATTACGAGCGCGTCAAGCGGATTTTTCGGTCCGAGCGGCTCGGAATCCTGTATTGTCAGTATATTTTTTCTGCCGCACAGCTCTTCCGTCCTCGCCGCAAGCTCCGATGCCCTGCCGAATCGGGTATCGAGCGAGGCGCTTTTTTCACTTAAAATCGGCAGAACATCATACTTTCCGCACAGTCCCGCGAGCACCGCGAGGCTGTCCGAATGAGTGCAGAATGAACCGCATATCGCATATCCTATCATAGCGCTGCCTCTCCGCTCTTTAAAATCAGGTCTATCGAACGCGCGAGGATTTCTCCGCTCTTTTCCGGGTAGGCGCGCGCGGGCAGCGACGGAGCCGTTATCGCGTTTATCCCGAGCCTGCCGCAAGCCTCATGGTCCGTGCCGTAGGGTGCTGAGGCAAGGTCAACTATCACGGCGCCGCGAGGTATTTTCTCAAGCTTTTCACCCTCGAGATGCCTTGACGGAATTGTATTGAAAATAAGCGAAAAGCGCTCGGTATCGATCGCATCCGTGCGCATGCCCTCATGCCCGAGCGAGCGTATCCACGCAAGGTCGTTTTCGCTGCGCGCACTTACGGCGGCATCAGGCAGCAAGGCGGTGAGAAATTTTCCTATTCTGCCGAAGCCGCATATGAGGACATTCGGTTTTTCAGCAAGCTTTTTTATTACACAATCAAGCTCGGTCGCCGCACGCGCCGTGAGCGCGGCGTTCTCCGTTTTGACCCATTCGGGCGAAAAGTAGTCGAAGAGTCTGACACCGTTTTCGAGCGCCGCGCAGTAAGCCTTTTTATCGAGCATCCCGCCGAGAACGGGGCGTCTACCTCCCGTTTTTTCAAACAGCCTGTTTATAGGGACACCGGTGTTTCCCACGGTCACGCCGTCGCGCGTATACGGCATGGGCAGTATGACTGCCGCGCCGTCTTCCGTCAGCTCCGTAATCTCCCATCCGAGCCGCCCGAGGCACTCCGCTGCCGCGCTCATGCGCGCGTCCGTCTGCGCAAAGGCGAGCTTTGTATCCTTTCTCATTATCTTATCCTTACTTTGTAAAGTCGGACGAAGCGCATAAGCGTCCGCCCTTTTATATGATATGTTTTGATTTTGCCTATTGCCAACGGAGCGCAGTTGTGATAAAATAATATTTCGGAGGAAGAAAATGAATAAGAAATTTTTTATCACGGCGCTCATCTGTGCGCTGCTTACACTGTGCGCATGTTCATCCTCCCGTTCCGTCTGGGGCAAATATACCACGGAGGGGATCGGAACAGACGCGCGGAGCAGCGTTGAATTTGCGTACTCAAAGACTTTTTACATCCCCGATATTGCCGTGTGGGAAAGCGAAAAGGACGAGAAGGAGAGCAATGCTCTGCTTGAGGGGTGGTACGAGACGGACGGTGACAGGGTAAAATGCACCTACACGGACTCCTCCGATGCGGGCGATATCAAGAAAATAACGCTTGTTTTTACGTATGACCCCGATAACGACAGACTGATATCGGAGGACGGAAGAGTTTTTTACGGAGGAAAATCAAATGAATAAAACTGCAAAGCGCATCTCGGCACTTGTCATTGCGGCGATTATGTATATGTCTCTTTTCTGTGCGTGCGGGAAGAAGGACAGTGACTCTGAAATGCTCTCGGGCAAGCACTACGCAAAGATAAGCGTAAAGGATTACGGAGAGATTCTTCTCGAGCTTGACGCGGACAGCGCGCCGATAACCGTGACGAATTTCGTTGACCTTGTAAAACAGGGCTTTTACGACGGGCTTACTTTTCACCGCGTGATAAGCGGCTTTATGATACAGGGCGGCGACCCGAACGGAGACGGCAGAGGCGGCAGCGGCAAGACTATAAAGGGCGAATTCAGCGCGAACGGCGTTGCAAACGACATAAAGCATACGCGCGGCACGATATCCATGGCGCGCAACGGCGTGAGCATGGACTCCGCCTCGTCGCAGTTCTTTATCTGCCAGTCGGACTACAACGCGGGCAACGGTCAGTATGCCGCATTCGGGCATGTGCTCAGCGGCATGGGAGTGGTCGATGCGATATGCGCCGATTATTCGTCAAAGGGCGATTCAAACGGTATACTGCCGGATACCGACAGACCCGTTATCGAATATATCAGGGTTACGGACGAACAGGGAAATAACCTTGAGCAATAAACAAAAAAAGAGGAATGGAAAAATGGACAACAAATTTATTATCGAGACCTCCGCACGCCATGTGCACGTAACGGAAAATGATCTTAAAATTCTCTTCGGCGAGGGCGCGGTTCTTACCTGCAAAAAGGAATTAAGCCAGCCCGGTCAGTTTGCGAGCGAGCAGCGCGTCACGGTCGTAGGACCTAAGAGAGAGCTTGCGGGAGTGAGCATCCTCGGACCGGTGAGAAGCGCAACTCAGGTTGAGCTTTCGCTTACCGACGCACGCAGCATAGGCGTTTCCGCCCCCGTCCGTGAGAGCGGAGATATCGCGGGAAGTGCGGGATGTAAGCTGGTAGGACCTTGCGGTGAAGTCGAAATAAAAGAGGGCGTTATCGCGGCAAAGAGACATATACATATGACCCCCGCAGATGCCGAGAGACTCGGAGTTTCCGATAAGGAGATTGTAAAGGTCGCAGTCGGCGGCGAGAGGGCTCTGGTCTTTGACGACGTTGTGGTAAGAGTAAGCGATAAATTCGCTCTCGCTATGCACATAGATACCGATGAGTCCAACGCCGCATGTGCGTTCGGCACTTGCTACGGTGAAATCGTTCGCTGAGCTTTCCGGGCAGACGCTCGCCTACATGGGCGATGCGGTGATAGAACTGCTTGTGCGCAGACGCGCGGTAGCGGCGGGGATAACGGACGTAGGGGAGCTTAATGCTTTTTCACGCAGATTTGTGACCGCCTCCGCGCAGAGCAGCGCGGTCGGACGTATGCTGCCGTCGCTCTCGGAGGAAGAAGAGAGCATATACAAGCGTGGCAGAAACGCCCACGGCGTGCACGCACCGAAAAACGCCACGACGGCTGACTACAGGCGCGCTACGGGGATGGAAGCGCTCTTCGGTTATCTGTTTCTAACGGGACAGAGCGAGCGGGTGCAGACGCTTTTTGACATTGCATACAGCGAGGTGGAAGAATGAAGAAGTTTATTGAGGAATTCAAGGCATTTGCCATGAAAGGCAATGTGGTCGATATGGCAATAGGAGTTGTCATAGGCAGCGCCTTCTCCGCTATAGTCACGAGCCTTGTCGGAAATATTATTACGCCGCTCATAGGTCTTTTGACAGGCGGGGTTGACCTCTCGGATAAGGTCATAGTCTTGCGAGAGGCGGTGGTGAATTCCGCAGGCGAGGTCGTCTCTCCCGCAAACACGCTTGCCTACGGAGCATTTCTGCAGAGCATTATCGACTTTATGATAATAGCCTTGTCTATATTCCTAGTGGTAAAGGCGGCGGGAACGGTCTCAAGACGTCTGAATGCGAAGAAGATTGCCGAGAAAGAGGCACGCAAAAAGGAAGAAGAGTCTAAACCCAAGCCTCCGACGACAGAAGAGCTGTTAAGTGAAATCCTCGATGAAATTCGCAGTGAAAAAAATAAGTAAAGCTAAAGCGCGCGGCTCTGCCGCGCGCTTTAAAATATTCCTGTGCGGCTATGCGCATTTATATTTTTTATATACAAAAGCTTTTGCGCAGCTTTTCACGAAAAGCTGCCGTAGCTTTTGTCACTCTGTGTATTCGGGCAGGAGAGCGTCTATTATTTTCTCCGTTTCGTGTGTTACATGACAGAGCGGCAGCCGCACTTCATCGGTGCACAGCCCGAGGCGGCAGAGAGCATACTTTACCGGTGATGGGCTTATTTCTCTGAAAAGTGCGCGGTTGAGGGGCTGCAGCTTTAGGAATAGCCTGCGCGCCTTTTCCGTGTCCCCGCCGACCCAGCTCAAGTAGATTTCCTTTACCGCGCGCGGGAAGAGATTTGCACTTACCGAGATTATACCTGCCGCCCCGAGAGACAGCATGGGCAGAAAGAGGTCATCGGAGCCGCAGAGCAGGGAGAGCTTTCCCGCGCACAGGCGCACGGTTTCCGCAGCCTTTGTAAGGTCGGACGATGCTTCCTTAAGTGCCGCGATATTCGGTATTTCAGAGAGCCGCGCGGCGGTCTCGGGCGCAATATCAACGCACGTGCGGCTCGGTACGTTGTAGAGTATTACGGGTATTTCCGCAGCCTCGGCGATTGCTTTGTACGAGAGATAAAGCCCCTCCTGATTTGCCTTGTTATAGTACGGAGTCACCGCGAGCACCGCGTCCGCGCCCTCCTTTGCGGCGTATGCGCTCATTTCGCACGCGTG
>CAKSEI010000029.1 GCA_934446285.1 uncultured Eubacteriales bacterium
CAGGAGAAAATGATTATGCAGACAAGGCGGCTGCTGTTTCCGCATTGTCCGATGTAAAGGACGGCTTAAAATGTCATGGGAAAAGAAGACTCGTTGTTTGTGGCTCTTGGACAAGCTGAAAAGAGAAAACTCTCTTACTCTTGAGGAATATGAATGCTTGACCTCGGTTAAAGCACTTGAATTGGTATATTACGCTGCCGAGCACGCCGGTGAGGCGCGAAAGAAAGTGTACGGAAACGAGGTATACATCAGGGGACTTATAAGAATCAGCAACAGATGCGGCAATGACTGCTTTTATTGCGGCTTACGCCGTTCAAATAAAAACTGCAAGCGATACACTCTTACAAGAGAACAGATACTTGCCTGCTGTGCGAAGGGCTATATACTCGGAGTACGCTCCTTTGTGCTGCAAGGGGGTGGGGGGACGGTTACGGCAGATATCATCTGTGATATTATATCGGATATACATCGGATATATCCCGATTGTGCCATAACACTCTCTCTCGGAGAATATATCCGCAGTGAATATGAACAAATGTATTTTGCAGGAGCAAACCGATATTCACTGCATCATACGGCGGCGGATAAAAAACATTTTGAAAGGCTGCACCCGGGGGAAATGTCCTTTGACAACCGAATGGGTTGCCTTAGAGATTTGAAGGATATCGGCTTTCGGACCGGCTGCGGCTTTATGGTGGGAAGTCCGCATCAGACGTCGCACACTCTTGCAAAGGAACTGAAATTTATTGAAGAGTTTCAGCCGGATATGTGCAGTATCATTCCGTTTGTTCCGCATAAGGATACGCCGTTTTCCTCGTTTCATTCAGGAACCTTGTTGCAGACAGCGTATTTACTTTCTTTGATCCGGCTGATAAAACCGAACATTCTGCTACCGTCAGCTATGGTCCTCAGCAGTATTGCCGAGGACGGCAGAGAGCGCAGTATTAAGGCGGGAGCCAATGTAGTAACGGTGAATCTTTCTCCGATTCCGGCGTGCGGCAAATACAGCCTTCCTGACAATAAAACAGGTCGGGAAGAAGCAAAACGGGAGCTTGAACAACTGAAGACTTTGCTGGAACGCATAGGATACAGAGCCGGGTTTGACGGGGAAGATGTCAAGCGATAATCCGATGTGAAATAAGCCCGTCTTACGGAGAAAAGCTCCGCAGAATGTGCCTTTAATCCATTAGTGCGTTCAGAATGTATAATCTTAGAGGGCAGACCGGGTGGTTATCCCGATGGGAATTGTTCGCCGGACAAACAGTTTCAATCTATCGTTATTTAAATAAATTATTGTGTTTTTGCAAGAAATATGATATCATATTCTAAACACCTAAGACCGACTGTTCATATTTTCCGAGTAAATTCCGTTTGAATTGGGGTCGACGGAATGGTTTTGAGATATAAAAAGCTCCGGGAATGGCGGATCGACAGGAATATAAAAAAGAAAGACCTTGATAAGACTGCGGGTGTCGGCAACCATGTCATTTCCCAAATAAACAGGATTGAAAATATCACGGTTGAAACTGTGGTAAAGATATGCAAAGCACCGAGGTATACGCCCAACGATATGATGTAATTCGTGTCCTACGGTGAGATTTGATGTTGTTTTAGATTTCTGTATATGGTGAATGCACATTCGGAATCGCCCCGCAGAAAAAACATAAAATCGCCAAGGGAGCGAACCTTGTCTGGGAGAAAGAAAGCGAGAGATTCATCCAATGAAACGGAAAACGAAACGGCTGCTTCCGATGATCCTTGTTTTTACGATTATTGCGGCGGCTTATTCTTGCAGGATGCTTGCCAAGTTCGACATCGGCGGTGTTTGTATTAATTTTATCCGTGCGCTGCTTTATTTGTTGCTGTTTTCCCTGTGGGGCTTTTCCCTCGACCGCCGTATTATACAGAGGCAGGCTCTTCACTGTTTGCGTCTGACAGCGGCGCTGATGCTTATGTGGCTCGGTTTGCGTACGCTGAAATATGAAGTCGTCACAGACATGACAGTGGCACGGTACATCTGGTATCTTTACTATTTACCGATGCTTTTTATCCCGTTGTTCGGGGTATATATTGCGCTTTCTCTCGGAAAGTCAGAGAAATTCCGTTTGTCCGGAAAGATCGGCGCTTTGGCAATTATTCCGGCTACGCTGTTTTTGCTGGTGATCACTAACGACCTGCATCAGCAGATGTTTGCTTTCAGCTGCGGCAAGTCGGGAAGACCTGACAATTATTCCTATACCCACGGACCGGTTTACTTCTGCTGCCTCGGCTGGATGGTCGCCTGCTTGTTTTTTTCACTTACCCTCCTTTTGAAGAAAAGCCGCGTCCCGGGCAGCAAAAAAAAGAAGCTTGCACCGTTTGTTATAGGCTGTGCAACGGTTCTGTACGGGCTTTTGTATCTGGCGGGGCCGCCGGCCGTACGTTGGTGGTTCGGCGATATGAATGTAATGTTTTGCCTGTTATATGCGGCGATTTACGAAAGCTGCATACGCTGCCGTATGATACAGTCCAATACAGGCTATGTCGAGCTTTTTGAGGCAACGACGCTGGCGGCTTGTATTGCAGACCGTAAAGGAGAAATCGTTCTCCGTTCCCGGACTGCGGGTGAAGATATGATTTGCCCGAAAGAGGGACGTCCGATCCTCCGTCCAAACTGGATGCGCATTTCTTCCGCGCCGATAAACGGCGGATATGCCGTTTGGCAGGATAATGTGCGCCCTTTGATTGAACTGCGCACAAAGTTGAGCGAAACCAAGACCGAAATAAAAAATAACAAAGAGAAACTGCGTGAATCTTATCTGATACAGAAAAAGCTGCATGAGCTGACCGAAAAGAATCGTATTTACGATGAATTGGAAATAAGGTACGGAACTCAGATAGCCAGGATCGGACAACTGCTGAAAGAGTGTGAGTATGCTGAGGTTGCCGAAACACAAAAATTGCTGAAGAAAATTCTTTTGCTTGGCACTTACATCAAGCGCAGCGCTAATTTATACTTTCTCAGTCTGGAGTATGAATTTCTGCCGCAGCAGGATATTCGGCTGACAGTAGATGAGGCGGTGCGTGTTATGACTGATTGCGGCACGGAATGCAGTGTGGTTTACTTTACAACAAAGCCTATGCGTTCTGATGAGGTGGTGCGTTTGTTTAATCTTTTGAAAACCGTCGCGGAAGCGACGATAAACGGGCTGCATTCTCTTTTCATTTCTCTGTCAGACAGAGAAATGGATCTATCGTTGGAGTGTGATTCGGACTTGTCCTTTCTTGTTTCTTCGAATGTAACAGTTGAGCAGGAGGACGGTCTGTGGCTTGTTCGCACATTGATAGGAGACTGAAACGGTGCAAAAAGTGAAACATTTAGGTTTTAACGCCATTAAAGAGAGTTTCGACCGACTGCCGACTGCTATATGCTTTTTTGATTGTACAGGAAATATTGTTCTTTGTAACCGACAGATGTACAAGCTGAGCAGGTATCTGCTTGACAGTGATATGCAGCATATGGGTGAGGTCGAGAAAGCTCTGTCTGCTCCCCGGGAGGGTATTTTGAGGATTCCGGACTTGAAGAACACCTACCGGTTTCCCGACAAAACCGTATGGAGTTTTGAAAAAGCGGAAGTTACAGATCGGTATGGGGAGATTTTTATACAGCTTACTGCCGCCGATGTAACCGAGTTACACCGTGCCTTGGTGCAGCTTGCTGATGACAGTAAGAGAATTGAAGCAGATTCGGAAAAACTGAAGCGGCTGTCCGATAATGTCGGTGCATTATCACGGGAGAAGGAGCTGCTTGCTGCAAAATCTGCCATGCACGACAGTCTTGCAGCGTGCATTACGCTGACAAGACAGTATATAAGAGGAGAAACCGACTTTATAGACGCAGGGGTAGTGTGTCAGGAATGGGAGAAAGTCATTGCTTTTCGAAAAGCCACTTGCCTGCCTGCAAAGAAAATATTTCTTGACAGTGCAAAAGCCAGCGGCGTGAGCATGAGGATAAACGGAGAAGAGCCGACGAACCGGGGGGCTGAATTGATGTACACTGCGATGCAGGTTTGTTTGAACAATGCCATCCAGTATGCACAAGCTACCGAAATTAGTGCAGACATTTGTGAAAACAAAGGAAGCTATACGGTTATGATACGCAATAACGGCAAGCCGCCTGAGAAGAAGATCACGGAGGGAGGCGGTCTATCCAATCTGCGTCGTCGGATCGAAATGTCGGGGGGCACGATGACAGTACACAGTTTACCTAAATTTTCCTTAGTGATAGAGATACCGAAATCGGGAGACCAGGAGGATTAACCCGTGTCTACAAGAAGAATACTGATTGTTGAGGATCAGGCGCTTGCGAGAACTTATCTGTGTTCCTGCGTAGAAAAGTGCACGAATTGCGAAGTGGCGGGCACGTTGTCACGAGCCGACGCTGCGCTTCTCAGATGCGAAGAAGGAGACATTGATCTGATTCTTATGGATATATGCACCGAAAGCGATTCGGACGGGCTGTCTGCTGCCGAAGCAATTAAGAGATCCTATCCCTGGATAAAGATAGTCATGGTGACGTCTATGTTGGAAGGACGTTTTCTCGACCGGGCGAGAAGGATCGGGGCTGATAGTTTCTGGTATAAGGACTCTCCCTCCGGAGACCTCGTCGGCGTAATAGACGGTACCCTTTCGGGTAAACGGTTCTGGCCGGACTGTGCGCCTGTTGTACGGCTCGGAAACACACTTTCTTGCGAACTGTCTGACCGCGAGATGGAGACTTTGCGCTTGCTCTGCGAAGGGAAAACCAATGCCGAGATTGCCGAAAGACTTAACGTAGCCGAATCCTCGGTGCGTACCTATATTAATCGTATGCTGGAAAAAACCGGGTACACAAACCGCAATCGTTTAATGATTGCTGCCGTCGGAAAACGAATGGTTGTGCCGGGTTGCTGGCTTGAAGATGTCTGATAAACCGAATAAAAAAGCAATATAATAGTTTTGCATTCAGCTGCAGCCGTCCTGTTTTTATAGGCAGGACGGCTTTTCTTTTTTTATTACAAGATCAGTCATGTTACAAAATGTTTACATTTCCTTGCGTGTTTGTCCTCACTTTTGAGGACAGACAGTATCGACATTCTCTGATACAATGATATTGAAAAGAATAACGAAGCAAATTCAAGGGTTATTTCAATAAAATGAAGGGAGGGATGGTTCGATGAGAAAAATTGTGGTCGATATGCAGAATTGCCTATTTGCTGATTCCGTAGCAATTGCATTCAATAATTCGGACTATGATATCGAAGTGGTGCGTGCGGAGTCACCGAATGATACAGTCGAATTGTGTCAGGTATACAATCCTTTTGTTCTTGTAATGGAAGTGACAGGCTACGCTCCTTGGTTGCTCAGAGAAAGACTCAGATTGCGTAACGAAGTAAAGGCGGTGCGCCCCGATTGCAAAATTGCCCTTATCGTTGATTCTAATACTGAAAAGCAAGCGGTTAAGGACATACTGGAGGCGAAGAAAAACGGCATTATCGATCAGTTCTTTTATGGCTCGATGACCGTAGAATATTTGATGGATCAGATTTATTCTATGTAAGTATAATGATGAGAGTATGTGCGGAATGAAAACGGCAAATAAGATTCCCGGCGATGCATAGCATGGCAGAGTTATTAAAAAACCGTACGGTGCTCAGGCTGATTTATACCGTACAACGCGGACAGGCGGCGTAGCCGACATTCAGAGCGACGATTTCTTAACAGCGCAACGGCTGAAAAATAAATGTTAAATAACACCTAATCCCGGTCACGATGTGCACTTCAGTTGAAAAAGGCGAGTCTTGCGACTTAAACGCATTTTTTGACAGAACATCACGACTGAAAATATGGGGGATATCCGAAAGGAGAAAGCAGTATGAAAATATCTAATCGATGCAGATTGTTCTGTCTGTTGCTTATGCTGGGAGTACTTTGCGGTTTAATCCCGGCTTTTGAAAGCACGGTCTCCGCCGCGGGCAGCGGCACCACGGAAAGTGACCCGAAAGTCGTTACAACATATGAGGAGTTCCGCTCTGCCCTGAGCTCCGGCACGTCATATGTGAAGCTCGGCGCCAACATTAACACCAAGGGACTCAACGACGGCGCGGGATATACCGAATCCATTCGGCAGACCGGAAAGGTTCAATTGGATCTTGACGGCTATTCCGTGACCTTTTTCAGCAGAACCTATCCGCTCCCGGCTGCCATCCGCGTGAATGGCGACCTGTCGGTCAAGGACAGCCGCGGCGGCGGCAAGCTCTACATCGACGCCAATCCCAATACGGACAGCAGCAAGCAGGTGCTGATCCACGCCGAGACCGGAAGCTTTACGCTCAACAGCGGGCGGATCGGCGTCGATAACGGTCTTGCCCAAAACAGCATTGTCGTCGTCGAGGGCAAGGGCGACGCGAAGGTCGTCTTCAACGGCGGCAAGGTCGACGCCATCTCCCCGAAGGTCGGCATCTCCTATGTCTATTCCGCCCTGCTGTCGTCCGACTGCAAGGCCGAATTCAACGGCGGCGAATTTGAGGGCTTGGTCGGCTTTGCCTACGCCACCCGCTCCGACGGCAAATCCAAGCCGAAAGCCGTGATCAACGGCGGTAAGTTCAAGGGCGGTATCGTCGTTAAAAAGGGCAGCGAGACCATCACGGAGGGGCGGTCTTTCCCCATCAGCATCCGCGGCGGCAGCTTCGGCCGCGGCCTCTTCACGGAGAATTTCGTGCTCAGCAGCAGCGAGCAGACCCTGGAAAACTTTGCCTTTGCCGCAATGTTCCCGGAGAGAACCGCTCTGCTTCGCCCTGATGAGCTTCCCCGCCTTATCTACCGTCAGAAGGACATTAAGAGCGAATATATGACCACCTCCGTCTCAAAGGAGTACCTCATCGCCCTGTCGACCAAGAATCTCGACGACTATAAGCGCGTCGCCTTCTCGTCCTACAGCGGCACGGCATATACCGACGTCTGCAGCAACGCCTTCGGTCTGATCAAGGTGGAGGTCAACGGTGCGCCCGCCTATGTTCCGCACCAGATGGACGTGACGGGCGGCTACAACGGCGCTCCGCTGTACGCGCTCAATCAGATCAAGGTCTACTGGCCCCCCCTGCCGCAGGCGATGAGGGACGCAGGCTACAGACAGAAGATCAAGTACACGCTCAACGGTACGGATTATCGCATCACCTCCAGCAGCTACAATAACAATCTCTTGTTTCAGATTATCCCTGTGAATAGCTATAGCTACCAGACGGAGGTGCAGAAGCTGGCGATCACCGTTGAGCTTTATAAGGACGGCGAGCCGCTGATACTGAGCGGCGCCTCAAATGCGTTTCTGATGCGCTACCGGATGATGTCGGAGACCGATGTTGCCATTCCCGAGGTTACGCTGACGGTGGCGGACGGCGACCTGATCGCCGCGTCCGCCGCGACCGACAGCCCGATTACCGTCTCCGAGGACGAAAGCTGCACCGTTAACAAACAGGTAAACTGGGCGGACAACGGAGATGTGCGCAACAAGACCGTGGTCCTGAAGGCAAAGAAGGGCTTCTACCTGACAAATGAAACGAAATTCAACGTCGTCGGCGCGAACAGCATCACGGCGAAGTGGCTCTACAGCACGGACGGCGGTCAGACCTGCGTCGTCGGCGTGGAGGCGAAGGAGTGCGAGCTGATCACCGAGGCAAAGGGCATCGTGCGCGGTCTGGTCTATTATAACCATGTCAATGACATCTATGTAGAGTCGTATGAGCCGAGCAAATACACCATCACCGTCAAGAAGGTCGGAGAATATATCAGCTCCTCCGGCTCTGTCATCTATGACAGCTTCCTGAGGTCGGATGAGCTGCTCGACGAGACCGGCGCCCCCTATTATCTCTACTGCACAGTCGAGGCAAAGCCCGGCTATGTGTTCCGCAGCGGCACCGGAAAGCTGAAATACGCCAATGAGGAGTGGAAGCCCGGAAAATGGGCGGATGCCATTTGGGACGACGATTGGAACGACATGGATAACATCAGCGCCGGCGCGTGCTATAAGCTGCATGACGAAACAGACACCAATCTGGGCGGCCTTTGGCTGAACCGGCTCGAACTGACCAGCCTGAATCTGTCCGTGAAGGCACCTGTCGCAGGCGAAAGCCCCGCACCGGGCAGCGACTACTGCAAGATCGACGGGCTGCCGCCGTATATGAAGCTCGAGCGTGTCGAATGGCTGAAATGTTATGACGACTGGACCTACTATTCCGATAAGCCATTTACGTTCCGGGCAGGAAAAACATTGGGCGGCGAGAGCCGCGAATATCAGTGCTTTATCTATGTCTCCTATGACCTCAGCGGCGTCGGAGTTGCAAAGGGCGCCAAGTTCTACCTCAACGACACGCCGTGTAAGCTGGACTGGAAGGGAAAGTTCTTCTGGTCCGAGACCATGACCGTTCAGACGGAAACTCCGACTAATCCGTTCGTCGATGTCCCGAAGAGCGCGTACTATTATAATCCGGTGCTGTGGGCAGTGGAAAACGGCATTACGAACGGCGTGGACGCAACGCACTTTAAGCCGGACGGCACCTGTACGCGTGCACATGCAGTGACCTTCCTGTGGCGAGCCGCGGGACAGCCCGAGCCGAAGACGTCGAATATGCCGTTTAATGACGTGAAGGCAGGAAGCTACTACGAAAAGGCAGTGCTTTGGGCGGTTGAAAAAGGGATTACGAACGGCACGAGTGCCGCAACCTTCAGCCCGGATGACACCTGCACCCGTGCGCAGATAGTTACCTTCCTTTGGCGCAGTCAAAACAAGCCTGCCGCCGGTACGGCTAACCCGTTCTCGGATGTTGCAAGCAGTGCCTATTATGCCGATGCGGTGCTGTGGGCTGTCAAGAATGGCGTTACTAACGGTACGAGTGCTTCTACATTCAGTCCTAACGATTACTGCACTCGTGGGCATATAGTTACATTCCTGTATCGTGCTTTAGCTTAATGTTCGGGGAGAAGTGAACTATGAAAAGAGTCCTTTTGTTGTTAAGTATTCTGCTTCTGTTCACAGCTTTTTTGGTCGGCTGCGAGTGTTTTTCCAAACATTATTACACATATCAGAGTTTCGGTGTTTATAAAGAGACAGAAAACTCTACTGATAAAGACACTGTCAAACCGGAAGATACGGCCTTTAGCAATTTAAAGGAAATGATTAGTCAGAGTGGGAATGTAGTCGGAATTGCATTTATCGGCTATGTAGACAGCGATAGCTCCGAGGTCGATCTGCGCACCTGTTTTGCAAGCAGCAAAACCGGAATGGTTTATCCCGACTTAGCAGATGCAGCGCTTTACATGGCTGAGGGGCAGGAGCTATATGCAATTGTTCCGACGAATAGCAGAGGGAGCATAAAGGTGTACCCGTCCACGATGACTGAAGAAGGCAATTATGCGGATGATAAGAGTAATCCGCTCTGTATAGGGAAACCCGGCGAGGTTCTCTTGTTGCGATGCAACCTCAGCGAAATATATTCCAATGTGTTGATTACCGTTAACGACGGCGGAGGAGCCTTGGATTTCCGCCCGTCGCTTTCCATGGAAAACGGTCATTTCCGAGAAACTACGGGAGTGTATGATTTTTCCGTATACGAGGAACTGCCCGACGAGCGTTCGGTTGAAATTGCAATGGAGCTGCTTCGTGAGACAGACGAGGTTAAGTATGCTATGGAGCGAGGTAGGAAGCTGATGTTTACCGGTGATATGCAGTTAATATACGGTCGTCCATGCCTGCTCATAGCACTCGGAACCGATCATGACGAGCAGTTTGTCAGGGAGCAGCTGTACGGAGTTTGCGACAATCTTATCTATGCCTATGATGCTGTGGGCGAAACATGGGCGGTTCTCGGTGTCCGATAAGACAAAAGGAGGACAGAAAATGCGCAAGTCAAAACAGGGCGGCAGTTTTCTTCCCTGCCTATTTATCAATGCGCTTATGAATATCGAAGGATTGCTGCCTGCCGGTATTTTATTGATTTTGCGTTTTTGGCTGAAAATATCGGTGTGGTGGTCAGTCGGTGCATTTATCGCGTGGATTTTATATCTGATTATTTGTATGGTCTTTATCGGCTGGGCAGGCAGATGCGGCTCGGCACACGATTTACCGAAAGAAAACAAAAATCCGTTTTCCGCAGGAAGTACGGAAAATAAACGGTGATCTGCCGGCGTCGGTCGAAAAATATATAGAGATCATTTTTACAAAGGGAAAGGAACAATTATTATGGGACTTATTAAAGCGGGTATCGGCGCGTTGGGAAGTACTCTTGCCGATCAATGGAAGGAATTCTTTTACTGTGAGTCTATGCCTAAGGAGGTACTCGTCACTAAAGGTCAAAAACGGATTAGCGGGCGGTCATCCAATACAAAGGGCAATGATAATATCATCTCTAACGGCTCCGGTATAGCCGTTGCCGACGGTCAGTGTATGATTATCGTAGAGCAGGGAAAGGTAGTAGAGGTTTGCGCCGAGCCGGGCGAATTTACATATGATACATCAACTGAACCCTCCGTTTTTTCGGGAAGTTTAGGCGACAGCATAAAGCAAACCTTTAAGTCTATCGGTAAACGCTTCACCTACGGCGGAGACACAGGGAAGGATCAGCGTGTTTACTATTTCAACACCAAGGAACTTATTGATAATAAATTCGGAACTCCGAATCCCATTCCGTTCCGAGTGGTTGATTCTAAAATCGGTCTGGATTTAGATGTATCTGTGCGCTGCTCCGGAGTTTATTCGTATAAGATTGCAGATCCTCTTCTGTTTTACACCAATGTCTGCGGTAATGTTGAGCATGAGTATGCCCGTGAAGAACTTGACAGTCAGCTGAAAACCGAATTTGTCAGTGCCTTGCAGCCGGCATTCGGACGGCTTTCCGATTTGGAGCTTCGCCCCAATCAAATCGTAACGCACAATACCGACCTTGAAAACGCCATGAACACTGCTCTTTCGGAAAAATGGGGAGAGCTGCGCGGATTAAAGGTTGTCAGTATCGCTCTGGGTTCGGTGACGCTGCCTGACGAAGATGCGGAAATGATCAAGCAGGCGCAGCGCATGGCTATTATGCGAGACCCGACCATGGCGGCGGCAACTCTTGTCGGTGCGCAGGCAGACGCAATGAAAGCTGCAGCCTCAAACGAAGCAGGTGCTATGACCGGTTTTATGGGTATGGGCATGGCTATGAATGCAGGCGGTGGAATGAATGCACAAAATTTGTTTGCAATGGGACAGCAGCAACAGCAGCAGGCGCAGCCCGGTGCTCCGGCGACAGCTCATGCAGCGGACAGTTGGAAATGTGCCTGCGGAGCAACCGTCACGGGTAAGTTCTGCCCGGAGTGCGGTGCCAAAAAGCCGGAATCCGTGCAGGCGGGCGCATGGAAATGCAAGTGCGGCGCTACGGCTACCGGAAATTTCTGTCCCGAATGCGGCTCTGAAAAGCCGACTGACGCGGATGGCTGGACTTGTTCGTGCGGTGCTTTGAATAAGGGAAAATTCTGCCGGAGATGCGGCGCTAAAAAGCCCGAGGGCGCGCCACTCTACCGTTGCGATAAATGCGGCTGGGAGCCGGAGGATCCGACTAATCCTCCGAAGTTCTGTCCCGAATGCGGAGATGTATTCGACGATAACGATAAAAAATAAAGCTGCCGCGCAGAGGGAAGAGTATTAACGGAAGCGTTATTTCGGTTAGGCGTGAACGGCTTAACACGATAAGCCGTTCATGCTGCCGTAAGGTTTTTGCGCAGCAGGATAAGCTTTCCTGTCGGCGAAACGGCAAAAAATTTTCGTATGATTTGTTAAGTATCGGTTTTATATTTGCTTGCAAAAGAAGATCTTGTTATGAGTAAAAGAAAAGAAGAAAAAGACATTAGAATGACCATATTTATCATGGTCGTCGGTATCGGCTTGATGGTTGCGGGTGTATTCGGAATTGTTACAAGCAGAATGAACAGCAGGGAATATAAAAACTCAACCGATATACAGAAAATTCCCGCCGTTATTGTTGACCTTTCAACCCACAACAGTAAGGATGATTCCGGCAGCGTGAAGTATACAACATATAAATTTAAAGTTTCATATGTTATTGACGGAAAAACCTATAAGGGAAGGTATGAAGAACGTGTCTGGACAAGCAGCAACTCAAGAAAATATACCTATGATAAATTGAGAAAAGGCGACACGGTGGAAGTCGAGGTTTATAAAACCTCAAAAGGCGATTACAAGCTTTCTCCTGAGGGAAATCCCGTTGATTTTCTGCTCTATTG
>CAKSEI010000030.1 GCA_934446285.1 uncultured Eubacteriales bacterium
GCCGATAAGGTTGCGGTTTTCGCGGACGGTCATGTAGCGGAGTACGGCACGCACGCCGAGCTGTACGCAAAGGGCGGAATATATGCCGAGATGTTCGACAAACAGGCGCAGTTCTACCGCGAGGCGACGAATATCGGCGATACACATAGCGAAGAGAGCTGATAAAGGTATCGCATAAAAGAGACGGGCACATACGCATAAAAAGTGCGGCTGTGCCCGTCTGTATTTTTCTATGTCACATTTAGGTGTTGTCGGAGATAATCCTCAGTCGAGAAGCCTGCCGTCGACGGAGACGGTCACGACCTGCCACGGAATAAACTTTCCGCTCTGTCTGAGTGCCTCCTTTGCCGCATTTTCCAAGCCTCCGCAGCAGGGAACCTCCATGCGGACGACGGTAACGCTCTTTATGTCGTTTCGGCGTATGATTTCCGTCAGCTTTTCCGAGTAGTCAATGTCGTCGAGCTTTGGACATCCGATGAGAGTAATATGTCCCTTTATGAAATTCTCGTGAAAAGCCGCGTAGGCATAAGCCGTGCAGTCGGCGGCTATAAGCAGCCTTGCACCGTCAAAATATGGTGCGTTCACGGGCACGAGCTTTATCTGAACGGGCCATTGCGTCAGCCTGCTGACCGATTCCGTGCGCTCGCAAGTTGCATTGTCCTCCTGCGCGTGCTTTATCATCCTCGACCGAGCCCCGGGACAGCCGCAGGGCGACGGCTTATTTTCTTTTGACATTTTCGCCTGTACTTTTTTGAGCTTGTTTTCCATAACCGCTTTTTCATCGTATGCCGCAGCCTCGCGCTCGACAAAGGTTATCGCTCCCGTGGGGCAGGCGGGCAGACAGTCGCCGAGCCCGTCGCAGTAATCGTCGCGCATAAGCTGAGCTTTCCCGCCGACCATGGCGATAGCGCCCTCGTGGCAAGCCTCGGCACATGCGCCGCAGCCGTTGCATTTATCTCTGTCTATCTCGATAATTCTCCGTTTCATAAAAAATACCTCCTTGCTTTTTCGGATATATTATAATATAATAATTCCGACAAGTCTGTTGAATTTTCAACGAAAAGAGGATTTTATGAAAGAATATTTATCCGTTATCCGCTCATCGCGTCTTTTTTCGGGAATTTCCGAGGAGGAGCTTATAACTGTTCTCAACTGCCTTGATACAAAAACGGAAAATTTCCCGAAAAATGCCTTTCTTCTGCACTCGGGCGATTCTGCAAGCTATGTGGGATTTGTTCTCTCGGGCGCGGTGCTCGTCATTCAGGAGGATATCTGGGGCAACCGCAATATTCTCTCGAGGGTCGGGGCGGGGCAGACTTTTGCCGCGGCGTATGCGTGTGCGGGGCGGGAGTTCATTGACGTCGGAGTGATTGCCGAAACGCCCGTTACCGCATTGTTTCTGAATATAAAGCGCGTTCTCGGTTTGTGTCCGTCCGGCTGCGGGTATCACAGCCGCATTATCGAAAATCTACTCGGCGAGACAGCCGAGAAAAATCTGCGCCTGAATGAAAAGTTAACTCATATGGGACAGCGCAGCACGCGCGCGAAGCTTATGTCGTATCTCTCAGCAGAGACGCAGCACGTCGGTGGATACGAATTTGACATACCCTTTTCGAGGCAGCAGCTTGCCGATTATCTCGGTGTCGAGCGCAGCGGATTATCCCTTGAGCTCGGAAAAATGAAAAGGGACGGGCTTATAGATTTTAATAAAAGTCACTTTGTGATTAAGCCGCACCGGGAGGATGGGGAGAAAACAGTACACGCCGAAAGATAAATGCTTTTAATTGGTCGAATGTAACCGCAAGGAGGGGGTAATGAATCCGTAGGCGCAGGTGAATATATTCAATTCGTCGGCGCAGCCGACACCTCACTTCTTACTTCTTACCTCTTACCTATTACTTCCCCAAGCCCCGTGTCCTGAAGTAAGAGTGGATCGTGAAGATGAAAAAAATAAATCCCCGATGACTTGCGTCATCGGGGATTTGGCAGGGGCACAAAGACTCGAACTCTGGACACGCGGTTTTGGAGACCGCTGCTCTACCAACTGAGCTATACCCCTAAACTGTTACCTCAAAATTATACCATATTTCTTGCCGTAAATCAAGAGAAAGTCGAAAATATTTGTAATTATTTATTTTTTCTCTGAGCGTGATTTGAGCGGGGATGCTCTGTTGACCTTTCGCCGTACAAAAGCGAGAATAAAAATGCGCAGCAGAGTGCTGTTTTGCAAAAATTCTCATTTATTCTATTGATTTTGAGTTTTACTGTGGTATAATATTCTTATCATGAAATTTTGCAAATTATTATATGAGAAAATAATCAGGCGCGCGTGTGTATGCAGTGTTTTAATCAATGCACTGCTGCTCGCTGTCGCCTCTGCGGGCGCATCGCTGCCCGCGCTTACGGTTTTTAATTTTACGGCGGTATTTCTTTTTTCGCTCGCTCTGAGCCTTGCCTCACTTGTGTTTGATATTAAGGCGCTCAATACCGTAATGAAATACTTTATACACCTTGTGATGTGCGCGGCTGCGTATTTCGTTTTCCTGAAAGCTACCCTTGACTACAGTGAGGCGCATAAGACCATGCAGTTAGGCGTTGACAAAAAGCAATACATAGTCGGTTTTATAATCTTCCTCATCGTGTATGCCGTATGCGTCGGATTTAAATTTGCCGCTGCAGCTCTCGTGAGACTCGCGGAAAAGAAAAAGCAAAAGCCGTATGAGAATATGTTTGAATAGGCTTAAATGATCTAAAATAAATAACCGAGCCGACAGAGGCTCGGTTATTTTACTGTCCGTTGTTTGTAGTATCGAGAATAGACTCGTAGTCTCGCACGCATAAGATAATGTCGGGCTTATACTCGGCTATAAACTCATCTATGGTCATATCCTTGTATTGCCTCAGGTCGAGAGAGTACATGGTATTGCAATTGTACCAGATTATGCTCTCGAGGGCATTAGTGAACGAATCACCGTAGATGAGTATATTCGGCAGTTCATCTCTGTCTGTTTCTATGACCGTATTAGCCTTGTCGCCGCCCATGTACATTGTATAGAGCACGTCCTCGCCCGCCTGCGGATAGGCATATATATACGGCTGCACCTCGCGTGAGTAGTCAAAGCGCCTGAACGGTATATCCTTTCGCGGATTGAGCACAGACAGGTGCTCGTCAGAGCGCCACATTCCGAAGAGCTTGCGCGAGCGCGAGCCGAGATAGCGGTTCGGCAATGTTTCTATCGTGTATTCGTCGGGGGAAAGCGGCTTGAGAGCCAAGCCCGTATCGTCGTTTATACGGTTTAAAATTACATTATACGTTTCGAGCGCGCCCTCTATGCCGTAGTGATTGTCAACGCGTGAGGAGTATACGGCGGGATTACCCAGCCCCTCGAAATGTGAGCGCATATCGATATAATTCACCCCGTGCTCGTTAAGCGCCGAGAAGAGCGCAGACGACGATTTTTCCGTGTATTCATGTCTGCTGTTGAGATACGACGGGTACTCGTCCTCAAAGTAAACGTATTGGCAGGGGACTGCAACATAGCAGAAATAACCGCCGTATTCTGCGGCTGTGCGCGCGTGATTGTCAAGTCGCTCCGCAATTGTCTCTGCGCGCTGCGTGATATCGCTTTCGTCCACCGTTTCGTATTCGTTCCAAGGCAGCAATATATCGTCGCAGACGACAACCTCGTTTACCACAGGACGGCGGAGAAGATAAAGATTTGCATATGTGTCGGCCTCTAAAACCGTATTTCTCGCGGCGCTGTGGTCGACTATAAACGTGTCAACCGACGAAAACCAACTGCCGTCAAGTATGCCGGCACGGTCGGAAAAGACGGAGAGGTAATCGCCGTCCCTTATTTTTTTTGCGTCAAATGAGGGAAAAGCCGCAAGCAGTCTGTTCTCAAAGAAAGAGTAGTCTCCCGCATCCGTCGTGCTTGCCTTTACGCCCGAGATACACTTACTCGCGGTAAACATAAATCCCGCGAAGAGAGCGGACGTGAATAATGCGGTGAAAATTATCGAAACGGTAGTTTTAATTTTTTTCACTGTGGATGACCTCAGAATTGAAAATAAATAAACGGATTAAAGCTGCCTGAGACGAGCTTTACGTAAGATAGAGCGAATATCGCTGCGGCTGCGGCTTTCTCGGCGATAAGTCCCGCTGTGCAGAGCGGGATATTCTTTTCGCGTTTCTCAAAAAATTCGCGTACCGCCTTTGTCGTAGGAAGAGCAAAAATAACGGCGACGATAAACTCGGGAAGATACTGCCTCAGGTAATAAACGGTACGCGCGCATGTAAGAGAACCTCTGCCGAACATAACGGAGAGATAAGAGAGCGAAGCCGAAAGGGAGTCGGAGCGGAAGAGCACCCAGCTCACGATAACAAGTACCATCGTAAGAATATAGCGTATGAAATTCGGGATATGGGGAAGCACTTTGCCGAAAACATATTTCTCGGCTATGAGCAGCACGCCGAAATAAACTCCCCATACGATAAACGTCCAGTTTGCACCGTGCCAAAGTCCCGTAAGACTCCAGACGACCATGAGATTGAATATATGGCGCGGAACCGAGCACCTGTTACCGCCGAGCGGAATGTAGACATAATCCCTAAACCATGTAGAGAGGGATATATGCCATCTGCGCCAAAAGTCAGTTATCGATGTTGCGATATAAGGATAATTGAAGTTTTCCTCAAAGCGGAAAGCAAACATGTGCCCCAGTCCTATCGCCATATCGGAGTATGCGGAGAAATCAAAATAAATCTGCATGGTGTACGCAAGCGCCCCGACCCATGCAAGCGAAACGGAAAGGGCGTCTCCCGTGCCGAGAGAAAAAACTGCGTCGGCAACCTCGCCCATGGCGTTTGCTATTATCATTTTTTTGCCTAAGCCGAAAATAAAGCGCGTCAGTCCGTCGGAAAACTCGGTAAGTGAATGCTTTCGCGTCATTATCTCGTTTTCAACCGTCGTATATCGCACTATAGGTCCGGCGACGAGCTGAGGGAAGAGGGCGACGTAGAGCGCGACATTCAGAGGATTTTTCTGAACGCCCGCATCCTTTCTGTACACATCTATAACGTAGCTTGCGCCCTGAAATGTAAAAAAGGAAATGCCTATCGGCAGGACGATATTCGTTACCTTGATATCAAATCCGAGCGAGGCTATTACTCCCGTAGCGAAATTCGTATACTTAAAGAACGCGAGCAGCCCGAGGTTGAGCGCCATTGCGATAATGAGCACCGCCTTTGCCCGCTTGCCCTCAAGCAGTCCGCAGAAAAGTCCGCCGAAATAATTTATCAGTACGGAAACGGCAAGCAGCCCGAGGTATCTCACCCCGCCCCATGCATAGAAAGCTATACTGAATAACAGAAGGATAAAATTTCTCAGCTTGAGCGCGCGCTGCGGTACTATATAATAGAAGAAGAGCAGCGCAGGTAGGAAAAAGAACAGAAATGTTATACTTGAAAAAACCATGATTCTCCGATATTTTTAAACAGTTTTCGGGAATATTTTACCATAAAAAATACAGCTTGTCAAACGTGCGCAGCACGCTCTTTTTTCTCAAAGCCGTGGACCCAGTCCGAGCGGTGATAATAAATAAAGTAGATGATTGAGCTTATCGCCCATGTTATCGGATAGGCGGGGTAGATGTAGTCAATCTTCCCGAAAAATTTCATAACGGCGATAATATAAATGATACGGAATATGCACCAGACGGAGAGCATTACCGTCATGGGGACAAAAGCCTTTCCCGCTCCTCGGCAGACTGCCGCCACCGCGTGGGAATAGGCGAGCAGAAAGTAGAAGAGCGCGACGGTATGCTCCTGCTTTACTCCCAGGGCTATCACCTCCGGGGTGCTGTCGAAAGCTCCGACGAGGTGAGGAGAAAATATGAATACAAAGACGCCGACAGCCTCGGCGAGCAGGATGGCGGTAACTATGCCGAAGCGCGCACCCTTTTTCGCGCGTTCGTATTCGCACGCGCCGAGATTTTGGCTTATAAACGTCGTTATAGCCATATTGAAGCTCGTGATGGGTAGGAAAGCAAAGCCCTCAATCTTTGCGTGAGTGCCGTATGCGGCGGTTGCAAACTTGCCGAAGGAATTTATCTGAGTCTGTACTATGACGTTTGCTAAAGCTATGACCGAGTTCTGCACGCCCGAGGGCAGACCGTAGCGCAGGATTTCCGTGAGCATATCGCGGTGAAAGCGTATCTTGCGGATGCTCAGGGTGTAGATGCGTCCGGGCTTTATGAGATGGATAAAACAGAGCACGACCGAGAGCGCCTGACTTATGACCGTTGCGACGGCAGCCGACCAGACTCCGAAGCCGCATATGCCGACAAAGAGCACGTCAAGGACAACATTCGTAACAGATGATACGGCAAGGTAAATAAGAGGCCGCACAGAGTCGCCGACCGCGTTCATAATTCCCCTCATATTATTGTAGAGAACAAGGGCGAGCGCACCGGCAAAATAATATCTGAAGTATTCTACCGCCTCTCCCATGACGTCCGGGTCGGTTTTCATCCACGTAAGGAAGGTCGGGGTGAAAATAACACCGCACACGGTTAAGAGAGTGCCCGAGACGAGGGCAAAAGCGATATTCGTATGCACGGCTCTGCCGACTTTCTCAGCGTCGGACGCACCGAAATAGCGGGAAATAGTGATACCCGCACCCATTGCCGCACCGTCAAAGAAGCTTACGAGCAAAAAAATAAGTGTCCCGGATGAGCTTACCGCGGCAAGTGCATTTGTCCCGAGAAAGTGCCCGACTATGAACGTGTCCGCGGTGTTGTACAGCTGCTGAAAGAGCTGACTTAAGAAAACCGGCAGGGCAAAAGCAACGATGTTTGAATATGTACCGCCGCTCGTCATGTCGCGCGAGCCGTGAGAAAGCAACTTTATCATTATAAATATAAATCTCCGTAAAACTACAGAATATATTAGCATAAAAGGTCGAAAAAAGCAATAGCGCGAGCGTCATGCGGTGAAAATCCTCCGGCATTTTTTAAATTCGCTCCGAATTGCCCACAATTTGTTATTTGTATATAATGTTTTTTATTGACAATAGTATTGCATGTATGTTATAATCGTAAAAAGAGAAGAAATGAGTGAATTTTGAGTGTGCTTTCGCTGCTTATTCACTAACGATTTCGGAGGTCTTAATGAAACGCTTTTTCGCTCTCCTGATGTGCCTTGTCACGGTCCTTGCACTTTTTTCCTGTAAAAAAAGCGAGGATGATACACCGACCGACCCGACGGAGGAATCAAACAACTACGGCTATAGTTTCCCGCAGAATATCCCCGATGAGGATTACGGAGGAAAATCCTTCAGAATTCTTGAGTGGGGCGACACGGGCGGCTCGCACTGGTCTGCTTTTGAATTTATTTACAATGAATCTCTCGAGGGGGATGTCGTAAACGACGCAGTTAGAGAGCGCGACAGGATTTTTGAGGAGAAATACAACGTCAGCATTGAATACATAGTGAAAAATAAGGGAGACCTTACCTCTTTTGCATCGCAGTGCATTGACGCAGGTTCTGATGATTTTGATGTTTTCTTCCCGACGCTGTCAAGTATCGGCAGCCTTGCCATATCGGGCAGGCTGTATGACCTCAACGAGTTTTCCGATATCTTTAACTTTGACGAGTCATGGTGGGACACCGCCGCTTGCAAGCAGCTGTCGATAGGCGGACATCTTTTCTTCACGACGAGCGACCTTACTCTCGTTGACAAGAATTCAACCTGGGCTATTTTCTTTACAAAGGAGTTGCTTGATAAATATCCCGACCTTCTTGATGGCTACGACAGCATTCAGGATATGGTCAAGAAGGGTGACTGGACTATTGAGAAAATGTACGAGATGTGCTCCGCCGTACAGCATGACGACGGAGACGGCGAGTGGACGGAGAATGATACCTACGGACGCTACGGCGAGGGCTTTGACGCAGGAGCTTTGATGGTCGGCTGCGGTTCGGTTATCACCGAGAAGAATTCGGAGGACATCCCGCAGTACGTATGGTCATCCCATGCCGATGAATATGTCACGTCATTTGAGTATGTTAACAAGATAATGTCGACCGACTGCTCCATGACGAATAATGCACTTAAGGGTTATGACGATATATGGGTTGACGGCGTCGGCGGAATGATGGAGAAAGGGCAGCTGCTCTTCAACTGCACGGGAATGAATCGCTGCAGACTCTACCGCGGGCTGGATATCGAATTCGGTATTATACCAATGCCTAAGGCTAACTCCGAACAGGAGTCATATCACAGCTTTATGAGTATGGGTCAGGGAAACTGCGTTGCTATACCGATATCGTGCTCAGACCCAGAGGCAACGGCAAAACTGCTTGAGGCATATACCTGCCTTGCGTCGCAGACTACCTATACCGCATACGTTGATAAGGCTCTCCAGTATAAGTACCTTCCGTACGATGAGAATTCAAAGGATATGCTCGAGATAATTTTCAATAACCGTCTCTTCGATCCCGTTGACGTATACGGCTGGGGTTCGGGCAACGGCAGCATTTATCAGGGCAAGGCATCCGGTCTTGTTTCTCGCGTTAAGACTTTTGAAAAGGTAACTACAAAGATGATGAATTCGCGCATAAATCAGATGTTTGAGGCACTTGCAAACCAGGGTTAAACCTAATAAAAAACAAACGGACTGCCTTTCGGCGGTCCGTTTTGTGCCTGAATTGAAAGGAATATAATGGATTTTTTAAAACTGCTGGAGAGAATACGCATACCCGCACTTAACGCCGCCATGTCCGTGCTCACTTATCTCGGGGACGAGATATTTCTTATGGCACTCGCCCTTATCATGTATTGGTGCGTGAGCAAGAGACGCGGCTGCTATATCCTGGTCGCAGGTTTTTTCACGACCGCCGCGGGTCAGGCGCTCAAGATGATGTTCAGAATACCGAGACCGTGGGTGCGTGACCCCGACTTTACCATAGTCGAGAGCGCACGTGAGGGCGCGGGAGGATATTCGTTTCCCTCGGGACATACGCAGAATATAACCGCCATTCTTTCGGCGACGGCTTTCACCTCAAAGAGAAGGTCGGTGAAAATTCTCGCCGTAATCGGCATATGTACGGTAGCCTTTTCTCGTATGTACCTCGGTGTGCATACGCCGCTCGATGTCTGCGTCGGTATGGTAATATCGCTTGCGATAACGCTCGTGCTCTTTCCTTTATTTCGGGACGACGAGACCTTCCGCGCTCGTATACCTTATGTTCTGATTGCGGCGTGCTTAGCGGGAGGGGCGTTTATTGCGTTTACCTCAGCCTTTCCTTTTCCCGCCGACACGGACGCGGAGAAGATATCGGAGGCTTTAAGAAACGGATGCAAGCTCTTCGGTGCGCTTATCGGATTTACCGTCGCGTATTTTATCGATGCAAAATATATCCGCTTCGAAACCTCTGCTTCCCCCATAGCACAGGTGCTCAAGGCTTCACTCGGATTTGTCGCGGTTGTCGCTCTTAAGGGACTGATCAAGCTGCTCTTTGTCCGCGTGATGGGAGATTTAATGTTCGCCGACGCACTTCGCTACGCTCTCGTAACGCTTTTCGCGGGAGCGGTATGGCCTCTGACATTTAAATACTTTGCGCGTATCGGAACTGCCTCAGATAATTAAATAAATCCCCGCTGTGCCGTCGGCACGGCGGGGATTTGCTTGCTTTGAGTCTGCAGAAATCAGACGGAGAGTTTTTTATTTCTGTTCTTTTTCAATTTCCTTTGCAATATCCGAGAGCAGCTCACGTATCGGCAGGTGCTGAGGACATACCTTTTCGCAGTTGCCGCACCTGATACAGTCGGATGCCCTGCGCCCCGGAGCTGTGTGGACGACCATGTAACAGTAGTCAGCGTTACGGTCGTAACAGAACAGCTTTTTATTCATCACGGCGAAGATGTCGGGATTGTCGTTAAGTCCCGGACATCCGTCCGTGCAGTATCTGCAGGCGGTGCATTGGATAAGGTGCTTTTCTCTGAAAAGTCTCTGTATCTTTTTCACCGCTTTAAGCTCCTTTTCGCCAAGCGGAACAATGTCACTCATAAACGAAACATTGTCTGTCATCTGTGCCATATTGCTCATGCCTGAGAGCACCATCATAATCACGGGGAAGCCCGCTGCAAAACGCAGCGCGTAGCTCGCAGCAGAGCCGCCGTGCCTTATTGCTTTTTTACTATGTCCTATTGACAATCGGACGGGAAAATCTTATAATATTACATACCGAAACGGTAGGTGACTTGCGTAAGCGTAGCGGAGTCCGATCGTACAGTTTTCAGGAGGATAAAAATGATACCGACAGTAAAAGAAGCTTTTGAACTGCTGAGTGAATATAACAGGGGAGAGTTTCATCTTCATCACGGCAAAACCGTAGGAGGAGTCATGCGTTATTTCGCCGTTAGGCTCGGGTACGGAGATGAGGCGGACTTCTGGGAAGCGGTAGGAATTCTCCACGACCTTGACTTTGAGATGTATCCCGATGAGCATTGTATAAAAGGACAGGAAATACTGCGGGAAAGGAAAATTGACGAGCGCCTTATCCACGCTGTCGCGAGCCACGGCTACGGGCTTACCGTCGATATTAAGCCCGAGCACGAAATGGAAAAGGTGCTTTACGCGACAGATGAGCTTACGGGGCTTATAGGTGCGGTCGCCCTTATGCGTCCGTCGAAGAGTGTCGCCGACCTTGAGCTTAAGTCCGTTAAGAAAAAATATAAAAACGCCAACTTTGCCGCCGGATGCTCAAGAGAGGTTATAGAGCGCGGCGCGGATATGCTCGGGTGGACTCTCGACGATCTTATTTCGGAAACCATTCTCGCGATGAGAAGCTGCGAAGGGAAAATCTGAAAAATGAAAAGAGCGTTGATTGCAATGAGCGGAGGAGTGGACTCCTCGCTTGCCGCAAAGATAATGATTGACGGCGGGTACGAATGCATCGGCTGTACCATGAAGCTCTTCAACGGAGAGAATGTCGGTATTGATCGCTCGCGCACGTGCTGCTCGCTTGATGACACGGAGGACGCGCGCAGCGTTGCATACAAGCTCGGTATGCGGTTTTATGTATTCAATTTCACGCGGTATTTTTACGATACAGTCATAAGCAGATTTGTCGAGAGCTATAAAAACGGGCTTACGCCCAATCCATGTATCGACTGCAACAGATATATGAAATTCGGCAAGCTCTTTGAGCGGGCGAACATTCTCGGCTGCGATTGCGTCGTCACAGGGCATTACGCGAGGATAGAAAAAAACGGAGCCGGTTATGTGCTTAAGAAGGCAGTCGACACGACAAAGGACCAGAGCTATGTGCTATACTCCATGACTCAGGAGCAGCTCGCACGCGCGAGGTTTCCTCTCGGAGCCATGAAGAAAACGGAAGTCCGCCGCATTGCGGAGGAGAGCGGATTTATCAATGCAGCTAAGCCCGACAGTCAGGATATCTGTTTCGTGCCGGAAGGCGATTATGCGTCTGTAATAGAAAGGATGAGCGGGGTCAAGCCCGAGCAGGGAAATTTCGTCGACAGGGACGGAAATGTCATAGGAAAGCACAGAGGCGTCATCCGCTACACGATAGGGCAGAGAAAAGGTTTGGGACTGAGTGCTCCCGAGCCTCTTTATGTATGTAAAATCTGCCCCGAGAGCAATACGATAGTTCTCGGTGGCAACGATGAGCTTTTCACGACCGATGTCGATGTCGGAGATTTCAATTGGATAAGCGGTAAAGTCCCGGAGAGGGAAATGCGCTGTAAGGCGAAAATACGCTACCGTCAGACCGAGCAGTGGGCAAATGTTACACCGACAGGCGAAAAAAGCGTGCATATAGTTTTTGACGAGGCTCAAAGAGCCGTTACGCCGGGTCAGGCAGCGGTGCTGTACGACGGAGATACCGTTCTCGGCGGCGGCACTATTCTGCCGACGGACTGACGGAAGGCTTTTGAATAAGAGATACTTGATCGTTTTTCGGCAGCTTTTCGAGAAAAGCTGCCGACTCTCATTATTCTGACGGAAATTCGACCCAGAAGCATGAGCCTTTTCCTATAGTGCTTGAGACACCGTAGTGCCCGCCGTGACCTTTCATGACCTCTTTTACTATCGACAGCCCAAGTCCCGTTCCTATGGCGGCGCGCTTGTGTACCT
>CAKSEI010000031.1 GCA_934446285.1 uncultured Eubacteriales bacterium
AGGCATACCATCGTCTCGCCCGTTTTTGCGCCTCTTCGCATATAAAGATGTCTTAACAAACCCGTGCCCGTCTGCTCGTCGTAAATACTTATTTTGTTTTTCTGCACGAAACGGGTCGTATGACGCGATATTTCGTTAAAAATATCGGGCAGCAGGGCGCACGGTGTCTCACCCGTCACCGCCCTGTGTGTACGTGGGGCATAATAACCAAGCGATCCGTCGGTTGAAAATGGAATGAGCGCCTTATTGCGGTATGCGCGAGTCTCCGACGGTGTGCGCAGCTCGTGAACATTTATGCCGCGAAGCCCCGCCTTGCGCAGCTCGTTTTCAACGCTCTGCCGCTTGCTCTTTGCCTCCTCGGCATATGCGACGTGCGAATATACACACCCGCCGCACCTGCCCGCGATATCGCACTCGGGCTTTATACGTATGGGTGACGGGGTAATAAGGCTGTCGATTTTCGCCGCGGCATATGTCTTTGCCGACTTTATAATGCGTATGCGGGCACAGTCGCCCGGGACTGCTCCCGCGACGAATACCGCCATGCCGTCTATTTTGCATACACCGTACCCGTATGAATTTAATTCGGCTATCTTCACTTCAAAGACAGAATTCTTCTTTAACATAATTCCATTATACCACAAATAAAATCAATGTAAAGCGAAAAAAGAAAAAAATCTCCGTGCGAGGCTGTAAAACATATTTTACCACGCAGTAAAAAGGGAATTTGTAATAAAAAAGCATTGTAAAAATCGGCTTTTTATGATATTATAGTATATATCTGTGACAATGGGGATTTTATACTCCGTCGGATGAAATTATGTGAGGTTCGCAATGGCTGATGCTCTGCATACAATGGTAAAACACCTGTCAGGTCAGGTATCGTCGGTCGGCATAAACGATATTATAGACATTTTTATCGTTGCCGGGCTGCTTTATTACATATTCAGATTTGTACGCGACAGGAGAGCGAGCAAACTCGCTCTCGGCGTCGTATTGCTGTTTATACTTTATCTGCTCAGTGATTTCTTTAAGCTCATGGCAGTGAAGTTTATAATGGACAACATACTGCAGGTCGGACTTATCGCCGTACTCATAGTCTTTCAGCCCGAGCTGCGCTCCATGCTCGAGAGCTTCGCGGGGCAGACGAGACGCTTTAAGATGATAGGCAGCAAGCCCGTCGGCGAGAATGAGGCAATGATAAACGAGCTGTGCAGCGCCGCTTCAGACCTCTCAAAGGACCGCACGGGCGCGCTCATACTCATTCAGAGAAATACTCCGCTCGGCGACTACGCAAAGAGCGGGTCAATAATAAACGCTGATGTGTCGTCGATACTTCTGCGCAACCTTTTCTTCAACAAAAGCCCGCTGCACGACGGAGCAGTGATAATAAAGAACGGCAGGATACAGGCGGCGGGATGCTTTTTGCCACTCTCGATGAACCCCGATATCATAAAGGAGCTGGGTACGCGTCACCGCGCGGCGATAGGAGCGAGCGAAAACAGCGATGCGGTGGTTATCGTGGTGAGCGAGGAGACGGGTACGATATCCGTCGCAAAGGACGGACATCTCATGCGCGACTTCGATGAACAGAGCCTTAAGACATATCTCGAGGGGCAGCTTAACGACAGTGCCCACAGGCGCTCAAAGGGCGTGCTGAGTTTTGCAAAAAAAGCCGAAAACGGGGAGGCGGACGAAAATGAAAAATAAAACTTCTTCATCCTCATCGGGAGCTGCTTCGTCGATAGTTCCGATTATCTTGTCCGTGCTGTGTGCGGTCGGGCTTTGGCTCTATGTCAGGAGCGTGGAAAGCCCCGTATTCAACACCACCTACAACGGTGTAAAGGTTGAGCTGCGCAACGAAAATCTCATGCAGTCCGGGCTGTCCGTCCTCTCGGGCAAGAATTATACGGTCGATATAACCCTCTCGGGCAAGAAAAGTTTGCTCTCGCAGCTGTCAGCCGATGATATCGACGCTTACGTTGACCTGAGCTCCGTAAGGGAGGCGGGTGAATACGCGCTTGATATCCACGTTGACCTTGAACAGGGTATAACTCTCAGCGATATAAGTGAAAAGACGGCGCTTGTCTATGTAGATGTTTCGAGTCAGAAAACGATACAGATAAGTCAGGACATCACGTATTACGGCGGCGTTACCACCGAGGCGGGTTATTCCTTAGGCAAGCCGTATATCGTTCCGTCGGCGTCAATGCCCGATGTCACCGTGACGACCATAAGCGGGCCCGTGTCGGTTATCGGCACGGTCGACCACGCGGAGGTAAGGAGCATTGACATAGGTGCCGTGACCGTCGGCTCATCGACGGGCTCTATAGTTCACAACGACGCCGTGCTGCAGCTCTTTGACGCAGACGGAAATATTATCGACAATCCGCATATCAAAGTGACAAATACAAATCTGACGGTCAACTTCCCGATAAATCTCGAGACGGAGCTTCCCGTTGAGATAAGCTTCTCAAAGACCGAGGAAATAGACGATTATACTGTCTCCGTCAGCCCCGAAAAGGTCAGGGTTAAGGGCGAGAAGTCGGTTGTAAACGCAATGGGCAAGCTCACTCTGTCCGTAGAGGGCGCGCCGAGCGCGGGAACGCGAAAATATCCGCTGAGCGCCGAGGGCGTAGAGATAACCGACGGAACTACGAGCGTGACCGTCACGGTCAAGAAGAAGCCCGAGAAGGAAAGCACGGAGAAATAGCTTTGGATATACTTGTCCGTGATATCAGGCTGCCGTTTGACCGCGATGCGCGATACGCGGAGGAAAAGGCACGCAGATACGTATCGCGTCTTGGCAGTGCGGTAAAGAGCACGCGAATATACAGGCGATCGCTCGACGCGAGAAAGAAAAATGCCTTATCATATGTTTATACCGTATGCGTCGGTGTGAGCGAAGAGTTCTCTCGCGAGGAGCTTGCCCGTCAAGGTTTGTCCGCTCTTACCGAGCGTGTCCCCGAGGTGCATCCCGGGCTTGAGAGGCAGACGGGACGTCCCGTCGTCGTCGGTTTCGGTCCGTGCGGTATGTTCTGCGCACTCATGCTCGCGGAGAACGGGTACGCGCCCATTGTCATTGAGCGGGGCGGAGATACGGACGACAGACTCATATGCGTCCGGCGATTTGAAAGCGAGGGTATACTTGACCCCGAGTGCAATATTCAGTTCGGCGCTGGCGGCGCGGGGACATTCTCCGACGGCAAGCTCATGACGAGAATTAACGACGAATATTGCCGCTATATATTGGAGCGTATGCGCGACTTCGGAGCGCCCGACGTGATTTTAACCGAGGCGCGTCCGCATATCGGTACGGATTATCTGCCGCACATCGTAAAGAGCATCGGAAAAAGAATAGAAGAGCTGGGCGGAAGTGTATTCTACCGCACGGCGCTGACGGGTATAGTCCGCTCGCCCGACGGCGCGGTAAGAGAGGTAATAACAAGCCGCGGCAGCATAGAGTGCTCATGCGCGGTGCTCGCGCTCGGACACAGCGCACGCGACACTTGCGCATATCTGCGCGGAGCGGGTCTTGTCACTGAGTGCAAGCCCTTTTCCGTCGGAGTGAGAATAGAGCATCTTCAGGACGATATAGACAAGGCTCTGTACGGAGAAAACGCCGGCAATCCGGCTCTGCCGAAAGGCGAATACAGCTTGAGTGCACGTTTCGACGGGCGTGGGGTATACAGCTTCTGTATGTGTCCCGGAGGGACGGTCGCCGCCGCCGCGAGCGAGGAGGGCGGGGTCGTCACGAACGGCATGAGCGATTTTGCCCGTGCGGGAAAAAACGCAAATGCTGCTCTCGCGGTATCGGTATTTCCGTCCGATTTCGGTGGGAATGTAGACGGCGCGGTGAGATTTGTGCGTGAAATAGAGCGCTCCGCTTTTCGCGCGGGCGGAGGCGATTACAGCGCTCCCGTGCAGACCGTCGGCGACTTTCTCACGGGTAAGAGCGGCACTGCTCCCTCGCGCGTCTTGCCTACCTATGCCGGCGGCAGGGTGCGCCCGTCAGACCTTACGGAGGTTCTGCCTCCTTTTGTTACAAAGACCTTAAGGAGCGGTATTGAAATTTTTGAGAAGCATATAAGCGGCTTTTCGTCACCCGACTCTCTACTCACGGGAGCGGAGACACGCACGTCCTCGCCTCTGCGCATGCCGAGAGGAACGGACGGACTTGCCGAGGGATTTACGAATGTTTATCCGTGCGGCGAGGGCGCGGGATATGCGGGCGGCATAACGAGCGCCGCCGTTGACGGTGTGCGCTGCGCAGTCAGGATAATCGGAAGGTACTCAAGATGAAAATGACGGGAAAGGTCACCTCTCTTCACGGTGAATGCGCCGTTATAGAATGCGGTAATGCGGACGGCACGGGCAGCAAGAGAATCCTAAGCGTCCGCAACGACGCGGGAGCTCTGCCGGGGGATGCGGTGGAGGTGGATATCCCCGACTCCGGACTTAACTCGATCTCGTACTCCGTGCTCTTTCTTCCCGCCGCAGCGGCGCTTGTTTTTTATGCGCTCGCGTCGTTTATACTTTCACTTTCTGCACCTTTTGCGTATTTTATATCGCTTGCGGCGTTTATTTCCTGCTTTGTCATTATTTATTTCGTATTTACTTCGGAAAAGATTAAAAACAGAAAGGCGCATATAACATTCAGAATTATCGAAGGGGATACAAAAGATGAAAAAATGGGAGATAAATCAGGTACGGAGCAATAATCGTGCACAAGCCGATGCTCTCGCCGAGAGCCTGGGACTTACGGGGCTTACGGGTGCTCTGCTTTATTCCCGCGGATTTCGCTCCGCCGAGGGCGCACGCGAATTTATGGAAAAGAAAACAGAGTCCTTTTTTGACCCCTTTCTCATGATGGATATGGAGAACGGCACCTCAGCCGTGCTCGATGCCGTCGCGCGCGGAGAGAAGATATATATTTACGGTGACTACGACGTCGACGGGGTGACGAGCGTGAGCTTGCTCTATCTGTACCTGAAGTCGGTGGGTGCTGATATCGGATATTATATACCGAGCAGAGAAGGAGAGGGATACGGTGTCAATTCGGCTGCGGTAGACAAGCTGCACGCGGCGGGCGCAGAGCTTATAATAACCGTTGATACGGGTGTCACCGCACGAGATGAGGTCGAGTACGCGCGCACGCTCGGGATTGACTTTGTGATAACCGATCACCATGCTTGTTTATCCGAGCTGCCGCGGGCGCTCGCCGTTATAAATCCGCATCGCTCTGATTGCGGCTATCCCTTCAAGGAGCTTGCGGGTGTGGGAGTTGTATTCAAGCTTATCTGTGCTCTTGAATATAAGAGAAACGGCGGGCGCGACACTCTGCAGATGTGCACCGAGAGAATGCTCGTTCTTTACGCTGACCTCGTGACGATAGGGACTGTCGCCGATGTAATGCCGCTATGCGGGGAGAACAGGCTCATAGTTTCTCTCGGCACGGACATGATAGAGAAAACGGAACGCGTAGGCCTGCGCGCACTTATGAGAGCTATTTCAAACGACAGAAAGCGCAGCGTTAACTGCACCTATATCGGATTCTCGATAGCTCCGCGCATAAATGCGGCGGGACGTATGGGCAGCGCTCAGCGCGCAGCTGAGCTTTTCCTTACCTCGAGCGCGGAGGAGGCGGATAAAATTGCCGCCGAGCTTTGCGAAATTAATAAAAAAAGACAACAGGAGGAGAACGACATCTTTTCCGAGGCGGCGGAAATTATTTCGCGTGAATGTTCGGATGACGATGAGGTGACGGTTCTTGCCCACGACGGCTGGCATCAGGGCGTCATAGGAATTGTCGCGTCGCGTGTCGCGGATAAGTATTCAAAGCCCGCAATACTTATTACATTTGATGGAGACACGGGCAAGGGCAGCGGCAGGAGCGTCAGAGGCGTGAACTTAGTGGAAGCGCTCGCAGCTTGCTCCGACTGCCTCGAGCAATTCGGGGGACACGAGCTTGCCGCCGGGCTTACCGTAAAGCGCCCGATGCTCGCACGGTTTAAGAAAAGACTAAATGCATACGTAAAGGAGCACCGCGATATGGAGTATACCGATACGCTCGATATAGACTGCGAGATTTTTTCGAACGAAGTGACGGTGCGCGCCTGCGAGGAGGTAGCCTGCCTTGAGCCTTACGGTACGGGAAACCCCGAGCCGCTTTTCGCCTTGACGGGCGCTCTCATCGCCGAGGCAAGGCCGATAGGCGGCGGCAAACACACGCGCTTTGTTTTTGAAAAGGACGGAATAAAAATGAACGCCGTCTGGTTCGGGTGCAACCTTATGCAGACCAATTTTTATATGTCGGACACTGTGGATGTCGCGTGCAGGCTGTCGGTAAACGAATACATGGGCGTGCGGTCCGCACAGCTTATAGTCACCGATATGCGTCTCTCGGGCAAGAGCGCATACGAGATGGGCGAGGGCAGACAGAGCTACGAGAGCAGCAAGACGGACGCAAAGGCAGAGCTCGGCGCGGAGATAATCCCCGACAGACAGGATTTCGCCTGCGTTTACAGATATATTCAGAATGAGGTGCGACGCGAGAACAATATTATCGGCATAAAGGGCATATCGAGGAGAATAGAAAGCATAGGCTATGCCAAGGCGCGCTACATAATAGATATTTTCAGAGAGACAAATCTTGTCGGCATAGAGAGCTACGGTCCCGAGCCGGATATTTATAAATTCAGACTGAAGCCGCAGACGGCTAAGGTTAATCTCGAGAAATCTTCCATATACAAAAAGCTGAGGAGCAGAAAAGAGCACAAATAACAAATGGACAGCGTAAGATTTGACGAGCTTAAGCATTCGCTTGAGAGCACGGGAAAGAACTACGATATCGAAAAAATAGAACGCGCATACAACTATGCGCGAACTCTTCACGCGGGTCAGTATCGCGCGAGCGGCGAGGAATATATCACTCATCCGCTCGCCGTCGCCGTACTCGTAGTCGGACTCGGGCTTGATACTGACTCGGTCTGCGCTGCACTTCTGCACGACGTCGTGGAGGACTGCGGCGACAGGGTGGGGATCGACGAGATAAAGAAGGAATTCGGTGGGGACGTTGCCGAGCTTGTCGACGGACTTACCAAGCTTGTTCAGATAAAGTACGAGGACAGAGAGGGGCAGAATATCGAAAATCTGCGTAAAATGTTCCTCGCCATGAGCCGCGATATCAGAGTTATTTTCATAAAGCTGTGCGACAGACTGCATAATATGCGCACCCTCTCGGCAAAGCCCGAGGATAAGCAGCGCTTAACTGCCCTCGAGACCATGAACGTCTACGCGCCGCTCGCTCACCGCCTCGGCATGCAGAAGATGAAGCAGGACCTCGAGAACCTTTCCCTCTCCTATCTCGACCCGATAGGCTATAAGGAAGTCGAGAAGCATATAGAGAGCAAGTACGGCGAGAACAGGGATTTTATAGATAATATAAGAAAGCAGATTTCCGACAGGCTTTCGGAGGAGGGCTATGACTTTACCCTTGAGGGCAGGGTCAAGAGCACATACAGCATATACCGCAAGATGTTCGAGCAGAACAAGAGCTTTGACGAGATATACGACTTCTACGCCCTGCGTATTATTACGGATAATGAGCTGCAGTGCTATACGGTGCTCGGTCTCATACACGATATGTATAAATCAATGCCGGGCAGATTCAAGGATTATATTTCAACTCCGAAGCCCAACCTCTACCAATCTCTGCACACTACGGTAATAGGCCGCGACGGCGTGCCCTTTGAAGTGCAGATACGGACGTGGAAAATGCATCAGATAGCCGAATACGGTATAGCGGCGCACTGGAAATACAAGACGGGCGAGCACTCGGGCGCGGATATCGACGAAAAGCTCAGATGGATATCAAAGCTAATCGAGATAGAAGAGGACGAGATGGACCCGGACGAGTTCCTGCGCTCTTTAAAGATAGATATTTTTCACGACGAGACTTTCGTCTTTACTCCGAAGGGTGATGTCATCACCCTCGCCCAGGGCTCGACAGTAATAGACTTTGCGTACGCCATACACTCCGAGGTGGGTAACAAGATGGTGGGTGCGAAGATAAACGGTATGATCTGCCCGATTGACACCGTGCCGCAGAACGGGGAGATAGTCGAGATATTAACCTCCGCCGCCTCGCGCGGACCGAGCAGAGACTGGCTCAAGATAGTCCGCACGGCAGAGGCACGCAATAAGATACGCTCGTGGTTCAAGCGCGAGAAGCGCGCGGAGAATATCGAGGTCGGACGGGCGGAGATCGACCGCGAGATGAAGAAATACGGCATCCCGTATACGGATGAGCAGAGAAACGAGATACTCACCTCCGTCGCACAGCGCATAGGAATACAGAGTGCGGAGGACCTTTACAATACCGTCGGATACGGAGGGCTTGCCGTATCAAAGCTGACGACGAAGATAAAGGACGAGTTCGACCGCGTCGTGCGCTCACATCCCGACGATCCCGAGGTAATCTCGGTCGAGCAGGTGTATACAAAGCCGGCAGGCAAGAGAAGTGCGGGAGGAGTGATAATCGACGGCGTTGACGGATGCAGCGTAAAATTTGCAAAATGCTGCAACCCTCTGCCCGGCGACAGAATTACCGGCTTTATCACAAAGGGCTTCGGTATTTCAATTCACAAATTTGACTGTCCCAATGTCGCCCGTATGCGTGAGAACGAGGAGAACGCCGACAGATTTGTCAGCGCTTATTGGCAGCAGCGCGACGGAATTTATTCGACGGACAGCATGTTTGAGGCTTATCTGCAGGTATATGCCGCAGAGTCGCTCACGCTCATAGCCGACATTTCCGCGGCGCTTGCCGACATGAAGATAGTCCTGCATCAGATAAATATGCAGAAGTTAAACAGCCAGACGCTTGTGAATCTCGTTATCAGCTGCAAAAACCTTGACCACTTCAATTCGGTCATGTCGCGGCTCAAGCAGATATCGGGAGTGACAAGAGTAGTGAGAGGATACGCAAAATGACGGTAGTTATACAGAGAGTAAATAAAGCCTCGGTTACGGTCGGCGGAGAGTGCGTCGGAACGGTCGGCAGGGGTCTTATGCTCCTCGTCGGAGTAAAGGCGGGGGATACGGAGGAGGATGCGCGCGTTCTTTGCGCGAAGATTGCAAAGCTGCGTATCTTTGAGGACGGAGAGGGAAGGATGAACCTGTCCGTCAACGATATAGGCGGCGGAGCGCTCGCGGTGTCGAACTTCACACTGCTCGCAAACTATTCGCACGGTAATCGCCCCGATTTCTTCTCGGCTGAGAAGCCCGCGCGGGCAAGCGAACTTTTTGATTTTTTCGTGCTCACGCTATCGGGGCTTATTTCGGGCGGAGTTCAGACGGGCGTATTCGGCGCGGACATGACACTTAGTATAGAAAATGACGGACCCGTGACCGTAGTCATGGACAGTGAGAAGCTGAAAAAATGATAGTAACTATTGACGGAGAGACAAACAGAAATTACGTAGAGAACCTATGCATGATATTCTTTCCGGGCTCAAAGTTTGCGCAGAACGAGCAGCCGACGGAGAGTACTCCGCGCCTGCACGTAATCGTGCGCGAGAGCGACGGCGAGATAAGGGCAACGGCTTGCATGACACTCGGCGAGTCGGTCGGCACGGGCAGCGGTGCGAGATCGGTAAATACGTATATGGCAAATAAAAAAGCAGTCGGCGAGGCGGTGCTCGCAGCGGGCAGAGAGCTTTGCGGTTATCAGCCGGCGTGGGGATTTCTTACGGGAATACGCCCGGCGAAAATCGCCGCGGGAATGCTCGATGAAGGGCTTGACGAGGCTGCGGTGAGACGCAGACTGCGCGGAGATTACCACCTTATTCCGAAGAAAGCGGCACTTCTAACCGCAGTTGCGGCAAACGAGAGGGCAATTATATCTTCGATAGGGCAGAGGTCGTGCAGCGTTTATATATCCATCCCGTTCTGTCCGACGCGCTGCGCTTATTGCTCCTTTGTATCCTATTCGACAAAACGCCTGCTGTCGCTTATTCCCGACTATCTTGTCAGACTGCGGGAGGAGATACGCGAGACCTTTGACCTTATAAGAGAGCTGGGTATGACGGTCATCACCGTTTATGTCGGCGGCGGCACACCCACGACCCTGACGGCGGACGAGCTTGATATGCTCTTATCCACGATAGAGGAGAAGTGCGATACATCCGCTTTGTACGAGTTTACCGTAGAGGCGGGCAGACCCGATACGGTGAACGCCGAGAAAATGCACATTTTGCTGAATCACGGGGTCACGCGCGTGAGCATAAATCCTCAGACGCTGAATGATAAGGTGCTCGACAGAATAGGCAGAAAACACACGGCGGAGGATTTTTACCGTGCATATGATATTGCGCGTTCGTCCGGCGTAAAATATATCAACACCGATCTTATCGCGGGACTGCCGGGAGAGGGCTTCCGGTCGTTCTCAAAGAGCGTTGACGCAGTCCTTGCTCTGCGCCCCGACAATATTACATACCATACCTTCTGCGTGAAGAAGGCTGCCGACATAGTAAAGACCGACGCGGATATATATTCTCGCTCGGGCGGGGAGACGATGAAGAGCGTCGACTATACTCAGCTGCGCAGCAAGGCGGCGGGTTACATTCCCTACTATATATACAGACAGAAGAATATAGTCGGAAACCTTGAGAACGTAGGTTATTCTCTGCCCGGAGCGGAGGGGCTGTACAACATCTTCATTATGGAGGAGGTTCACAGCATATTTGCCTGCGGTGCGGGGGCTGCCACAAAAATGGTTGCGGGCGGCAAGATAAGCAGGGCTTTTATGCCCAAATATCCGTATGAATACCTCGCTATGAATGAAGAGGCGATAGAGAGCCACTACGGCAAGATACGGAAATTCTTTGAGGAAAACGGTTAAAATGCGTATTCTGCGAAACGATTTTGCAAACGAAGAGGAAAAAATAGAATATGTCGCTCTGTGCGAGAGGGAGTACGAGAGCACACTTACCGAGGTGTGCGCATCTCTTGCCGCCGATTCGTGCAGGGTAATCGCGCTTGCAGGTCCTACCTGCTCGTGCAAAACGACGACGGTGCGCAAGGTCGTGGACGAAATGAAAAATGTCGGCAGGCGGATAAAGGTTATATCGATAGACGATTTCTTTCATTCGCGTGACCGCATAAAGGATGCGGAGGAGCGCGGACGGCATAAGATTGATTATGACTCTATAGAAGCTCTTGACTTTACACTCTTTATAAAGTGCTGCACCGACCTTTTCGCGGGGCGCACAGCGGAATTGCCAGTTTTTGATTTTTCGAGTGCGGGCAGGAGCGGGTATGTTCACTGCGATCCCGCCGATTATGACGTATTCTTCTTTGAGGGGATACAGGCGTTCTATCCCGAGATATCCGAGTTTATCGGCGCATACGGCGCGCGGCGCGTTTTTATAGACGTCGACGGACCTGTAGAAATCGCGGGCGAGGTTTTTACGGGCAGAGACCTGCGCCTCTCGCGCAGGATAGTGCGCGATTTCCGCTTTCGTTCCGCCCGTCCCGAGTTTACCATGTATCTCTGGCAGAGCGTCACGGAGAATGAGGACAAAAATATCCTGCCGTACAGCTGTGACGCGGATATACGTATAAATTCGCTTATCCCGTATGAGCCGGGAGTCCTGTGCACGCCTCTTACCGAAATCCTTCACGGTGTGCCCGAGCGCGACGATTGCTTTGCCGCGGCGCAGGCGCTTGCGGAGAAGTTTTCCCGCATTACGCCGATAAGCGCAGATTATCTGCCGGAAAAATCCATGTACAGAGAGTTTTTGGGGTGAAGAAATGGCTGAAAAAAGTAAGAATATGTTTCTTTCGGGGGTTCTGATACTCTCTGTCTCAAACATTATAATAAAGATAATCGGACTTATGTTCAAGATACCGCTCACCTACATAATAGGCGACAGCGGAATGGGGTACTTCAACTCCGCGTATACCATATACGTATGG
>CAKSEI010000032.1 GCA_934446285.1 uncultured Eubacteriales bacterium
CCTTCGCTTCCTGGGGCAACATCATCAGCGACGTCAACAACACCCACGTTCTGACCACCTATTGGTTCATCTGGATTCCCGCCGGCGTGCTGCTGCTGCTGACGGTTCTGGCGTTCAACCTGGTTGGCGACGGTCTGCGCGATGCCTTTGACCCGAAGATGAAACGCTGAGGAGGAAATACGTTATGGCAAAAGAAAACAACGGATATCTCAGCGCAAAAGAATCCCGCAGGATATCAAAGGAAAACAGAAAAATAACAAATAAGCTCGAGAAGAGATACAAGCGGAAGAATGTACCGGAGAAAGAATTTCTCACAGAGATGCACTCCCAAGATAACGTCCTCGAGATAGACAACCTCCATACCTTTTTCTTCACGGATGTCGGGACGGTAAAGGCGGTCGACGGCATATCGTTTGACGTGCCCAAGGGCAAGACGGTCGGTGTCGTCGGAGAGAGCGGATGCGGTAAGTCGGTTACGAGCCTCTCAATAATGCAGCTTCTCCAGCGCCCGCAGGGACAGGTAGTGGACGGTGAGATACGTCTAAACCTCGGCGAAAAGGCTTATGATATAACAAAAACACCGCAGCGCGAAATGCAGAAGCTCCGCGGGAATTATCTCTCGATGATATTTCAAGAGCCTATGACCTCGCTCAACCCGGTATTCCGTATAGGCGACCAGCTTGATGAGGTCATCGAGCTGCACAACGGAAAAGGAAAGAGTAAATCCGACATAAAGTCGCGCACCATAGAGCTGCTCGGCATGGTCGGAATCGCGAACAGCGAAGGTGTATATCGTATGTTCCCGCACGAGCTGTCGGGCGGTATGAGACAGAGGGTAATGATAGCCATGGCTCTTGCGTGCAGCCCTAAGCTTATCATAGCGGACGAACCGACGACGGCGCTTGACGTTACAATCCAGGCGCAGATACTCGACCTGCTCCGCAACCTCAAGGATAAGATAAACTCCTCAATCATGCTGATAACCCACGACCTCGGAGTTATCGCCGAGATGGCGGACTACGTTGTCGTTATGTACGCGGGACGAATAGTGGAAAAGGGTACGGTAAATGAGATATTCTCAAACCCCTGCCATCCCTACACCATAGGACTTATGAATTCAAAGCCCGTAGTCGGGAAGAAGGTCGACAAGCTTTACTCTATCCCCGGTAAAGTGCCTAATCCCGTAAATATGCCTAACTATTGCTACTTCAAGGATCGCTGCGAAATGTGCGTCGACAAATGTTCCGGAGAATACCCGCACATGGTCGCCGTGTCTGACACCCACTTCGTGGCGTGCTATCGCTACGAGGATAAAAACAACAGCGGGGAGGAAAAACAAAATGGCTGACAAGAAGCTTGAAATAGACAATAGCTTTACGCCCGTAGAGCCGGACCCGCAGTATATTCTGCAGGTAAACGCACTGAAGAAGTACTTTCCCATCAAGGGCGGTCTCGTCTCAAAGACCGTAGGCTACGTAAAGGCAGTCGACGGAGTAACATTTAACCTCAAGAGAGGAACGACTATGGGACTCGTCGGCGAGAGCGGCTGCGGAAAGACCACGACGGGACGCACCATCCTGCGTCTGTCGGGAGAAAAGACGGGCGGTCAGGTTCTCTTCAACGGCAGAGAGGTATACGACCTCTCAAACTCGGAGATGAGAGCGATGCGCACCAAGATGCAGATAATATTCCAAGACCCGTTCTCCTCCCTCTCTCCGCGTCTGCCCGTAGGCGAGATAATCGGCGAGGCGGTACGCGAACATAATCTCGTACCGAAGAGCGAATTCAACGACTATATTGACAGAATAATGGAGAACTGCGGTCTGCAGACATTCCATAAGGACAGATATCCTCATGAATTCTCGGGCGGACAGAGACAGAGAATATGCATCGCACGTGCCCTTGCCCTGAATCCGGAGTTCATCGTATGCGATGAGCCGGTGTCGGCGCTTGACGTTTCTATTCAGGCACAGATAATCAACCTGCTCAAGGACCTCCAGAACGAATACAATCTGACATATCTCTTCATATCCCATGACCTCTCGGTAGTCGAGCACATCTCCGACACGGTAGGCGTCATGTACCTCGGAAATCTCGTCGAATACGGTGCGACGGAGGATATATTCAAAAATCCTCTGCACCCGTATACCAAGGCGCTTTTCTCCGCTATTCCGATTCCCGATCCGAATGTCAAAATGAGCAGAATAGTGCTCGAGGGAACAATTCCCTCTCCCGCGAACCCGCCGTCGGGATGCAAATTTCACACGCGCTGCGCGAACTGCATGGAGAAGTGCAAGACGGAGGCACCCGTACAGAAGGAGATAGAGCCGGGACACTACGTCGTCTGCCATCTGTACGACGACGCAAAGGACGTATCGGCAGATGCAAAAGAATAAGCACGATGACGACGACGGCAGAACCGTCGCCGACATGAGCGGAATAGACTCCCCCTCTCTCTTCGGCAGGCTTCCGAAAAAAAAGCGCAGCGGCGATGCGGACGCGACGGACGACGGGAGCACGGACAAGCCGTGGGAGGCGGATAAAGACACGCTCTCGCGCGGCGAGCGCAGGGCGTATATCTTCACCGCCCTTCTCTCCGGTATCGGAATATGGGCTGTATTTACAGCCGTATTCGCGCTTATCATCTTTATCATGACGAGGTGACAATGTTATAAACAAAAAAGCGGTCGGCTCTTTTTCCAAGTACCGGCTGCTTTTTTTGCGGCGACCCTTTTCGGATGATTTTTCCCGAAAGGTATTTACTTTTCACTCTTTTTGTTATATCATATACTATAAAATAACGGGAAACGGAGATTGCTATGACAGGCAAAAGCATTTTAAAGGATAACTACACTCTGCTGTGCGATTTTTACGAATTGACCATGGCTAACGGCTACTTCAAGTCGGATATAAAGGACACGATAACATATTTTGACGTATTTTACCGTTCCGTGCCCGACGAGGGGGGCTTCTCCATATGCTGCGGCCTTGAGCAGGTCATAGAATATATACAGAACTTGCATTTTACCGCCGAGGATATCGACTTTCTGCGTTCAAAAAATATTTTTGACGAGGAATTTCTCAGCTATCTGCGCGGGTTCCACTTTACGGGCGATATATATGCAATACCCGAAGGCACGCCCATTTTCCCGGGTGAGCCGATACTCACTGTGCGAGCACCCGCGATGGAGGCGCAGTTTATAGAGACTTTCGTTCTGCTGACACTGAATCACCAATCGCTTATCGCCACAAAGGCAAACAGAATAGTCAGAGCTGCGGAGGGCAGACCCATATCGGAGTTCGGCTCGAGACGTGCGCAGGGCGTCGAGGGTGCGGTACTCGGTGCGCGCGCCGCATATATCGGAGGCTGTGCCGGCACTGCCTGCACGATATCCGAACTGCGCTACGGCGTGCCCGCGGGCGGCACGATGGCGCACTCGTGGGTTCAGATGTTCGACTCGGAATATAAGGCATTCGAGACATATTGCCGCCTCTACCCCACAGCGGCTACACTTCTCATCGACACATACAACGTGCTCAAGAGCGGACTTCCCAACGCAATCAAGGCTTTCAAAAACGTCCTGCTCCCTCAGGGCATAACGAAATGCGCCGTCAGAATAGACTCGGGCGACATCACGTACCTTACAAAGCAGGTAAGAGCGCGTCTCGATGAAGAGGGGCTTACCGACTGCAAGATAGTAATATCAAACTCCCTCGACGAATATATCATCCGCGACCTGCTCATTCAGGGCGCGCAGATAGACTCGTTCGGCGTGGGCGAGAGACTTATTACTTCAAAGAGCGAGCCTGTTTTCGGAGGGGTATATAAGCTTGCCGCAATAGAGCGCGACGGGGTGATAATACCGAAAATCAAAATTTCCGAAAACGCCGCAAAAATTACAACCCCCCACTTTAAAAAGGTTTACCGTATTTTCGACAAATACACGGGGAAAGCTAATGCCGACATCATATGCGTGCACGATGAGGAGATAGACTCGAGCAAGCCTCTCACAATCTTTGACCCCGACTACACATGGAAAAGCAAGACCTATGAGAATTATACCATAGTCCCGCTTCAGCAGACAATATTCAAAAACGGACAGCTCGTATACAACACGCCCTCCACCGATCAGATACGCAGCTACTGCGCCGAGCAGGTCGACACACTCTGGGACGAGGTAAAGCGATTCGAGAACCCACATAACTATTACGTAGACCTCTCGGAAAAGCTCTGGAATATAAAGCACGATCTGCTTTGCAAAACGGGAAAGTCGGTGTGAAATGGTCAAGCTCAATCCCGACAAGGAAACTGTAAAGCTCATACGCAAGGGACTTGCCGCTAAAGGCGGATATTGCCCCTGCAAGCTGGGAAAGCTGCCCGAGAACAAGTGCATGTGCCTCGAGTTCAGAGAGCAGATAGCCGACCCGGACTTTGAAAGCTTTTGCCACTGTAAGCTGTATTATAAAACAAAGGAGTAAATATTATGGCACTCGTAAACATAACGGACAAGAACTTTAAGGAGCTTGTAGACGAAAATAAGGGAACGGTTCTCATCGATTTCTACGCGACGTGGTGTGCCCCCTGCAAGGCACAAAGCCCGATAATCGACGAAATTGCCGCAGAGCGCGACGATATCACCGTAGGCAAGATAGACGTAGATGAACAGAGTGCGCTCGCCGCCATGTGCAGTGTCTCGTCAATACCCACGCTCGTTATCGTGAGAAACGGAGAAATTGTCGCACGCACGGTAGGTCTTACCTCAAAAGAGGACGTGCTCGCCATGCTCGACTGACTTTTTTCGTCTTCTCAGGAATTTTTGCAAAAAGCTATTGCAAAAGCCCGTATACTGTGATATAATATACGGGCTTACTCGGAGGATTAGCTCAGTTGGTTAGAGCGCCTGCTTGACGTGCAAGAGGTCATAGGTTCGAGTCCTATATTCTCCACCACGTAAAACCCGCTTTGCGATGCAAGGCGGGTTTTATTGATATATTGATACACAATTATTTCCGAGGGGAGATTAACCATGACTGTTGTTTGTCTTGATTTGGAGGGAGTTTTAGTTCCCGAGATATGGATAGCATTTGCCGAGCGCTCGGGCATAGATGAGCTTAAGCTCACGACCCGCGATGAGCCCGACTACGACAAGCTGATGAGATACCGTCTCGACGTTATGAAGCGTCACGGTATGGGCATAAATGAAATAAAGGCGGTTATCGAGCAGATAAATCCTATGGACGGCGCACTCGAATTCTTAAAAGAGCTGCGTTCCCTTACGCAGGTCATCATTGTCAGCGACACATTTGAGCAATTCGCCATGCCGCTCATGAAGAAGCTCGGTATGCCGACAATTTTCTGTAATTCCCTTGTCATCTCCGACGAAGGCTTTATTACGGACTATAAAATGCGCTGCCCCGAGACAAAGCTCACGACCGTGCGCGGTCTGCACTCCATGGGACTAGAAACGATAGCCTCGGGCGACAGCTACAACGACCTCGGCATGATAGGTGCAAGCAAGGCGGGATTTCTCTTCCGCTCGACCGATGAGATAAAGAAAGAACATCCGGAAATTGCCGCTTACGAAGAATACTCAGAGCTTTTATCGGCAATAAAATCCGCTCTCTGAAAAAATTGCATAGATTACAAAAGCATTACGGGAGCTGCTAAATAAAAGCAGTCGTAATGCTTTTGTTTTCGCTTTATACCGGGATGGGCTAAAGTGATTCATAGTCAAATGCTTTTGTCGGGCTTTTCACGGAAAGCACATTTTATTTTCCCGGAGCAAACGGTCCGAGTCTTTTTTCAAGAGAGAAAATCATATCGATAAGCGGTGCATGATACGGTATAAAAGCGCCCGTGTCAAAGAGCGCGTAAACCTCGTCCCGCTCCGCATATCTTGTCTCCGACACTTCCTCGCGCTGCAGAGTGAGCTTATCGGGATTTACGTCCGCGCGTATGAAATAGTAGTCGTCAAAATAATCCTCCGCGCGCAGCCGCATAACGGGTGCGTCAGGCGCAATGTCAAGCCCAAGCTCCTCGCGCGTTTCACGCACGGCGGCAGCGATGCTGTCTTCACCCGCGAGGGCGCTGCCGCACGCGCTGAAGTCCCAATAGCCCGCGTAATGCTCCTTTTCCCGCGCTCTGCGCTGAATGAGCAAACGTCCCGATCCATCGAAAATACACACGTTTACGACGAGATGATACTTTCCCTCGGGCAGTTTCTCGCCGCGCACGGCAAGCTCTCCCGTCTTTTCTCCGTCTATCCCGAGCACATCCCATAGCTCCTTTTTCTTACCCTTGAGCAGTGCTTCCCTGCGGCGGTAGTCGGGCAGGTACTTTTCTATCAATGCATAAAAGCGCGGACCGTGATTTTTCTCAGCTATGTGGGCAAGCTCATGAACGCATATATACTCAGCAGCATCGTCGGGCAGGAACGCGACAAGAGTTGAAAAGCACAGTGTGTCCTTGCCCGAGCAGCTGCCGTATCTTGTTTTTGCGTCGGTTATCTTAACCGACGTCGGATGCAGCCCCATGATCCCGGACCAATAGTTTATATATTTTGAAACGGTTTTATAGGTCATTTTCTTCAAACCGTCGCTCTCGGGATAGCTGTACGGCACGGCTCTGCCGACGCTCTCCTTTTTCTTTTCTATCCATCCGCGGTGTCTTGCAACAAAATCGCATATGTCCTCATACGGCATGCGCTCGGGTGCACGCACCACTACTATGCCGTCCGTGCGCACCTCGAGTGATACCGTCCTTCGCGTGCTTCTGATTATTTCAAATTCGTCTTTCACGTCATGTCCTTTCATCAACAAAAGTGCAGGGCGCAGCAAAGTAGCGCCCTGCGGAAATTCTTTTTATTTTCTGTTTATATAGTCGACGACGAGTTCGGCTGTGCCCTCAAAGCCGAGCACTGATGTGTCTATACAGATGTGGTAGTTCGATTTGTCTCCCCACTTTCCGCCGGTATAATAGTTATAATAATTCTTGCGCTGCTTTTCCTTTTTCACTATCATGGCAGCCGCCTTGTCAGGGCTGATTCCCTTTCGCTCAGCGATCGTCTTTTTGCGAGCCTCATACGGAGCGTAGAAAAATACGTTTACCGTATCCTCGTTTTCCCTCAGTATATGATCGGCGCAGCGTCCGACGATAATGGCACTCTCGCGCGAGGCAATGTCGCGTATGATATCTGCCTGCAAAAGATAAAGCTTATCATTGAGCGGCATGTTTATACCGCCCACAAAGCCGCAGTAACCTGCCGCACCGACAGACAGGGAGTACATGAGGCTGTTTGCCGCAGTCTCATCAATATTGTCGAGCAGATGCTTGCTCATTCCCGACTGCTTAGCAGCCATGGTGATAAGCTCACTGTCGTAATAGTTAATGCCGAGCAGCTCGGAAATACGCTTACCGATATTTCGTCCGCCCGTTCCGTATTCGCGCCCGATGGTAATGATACATCTTTTCATTTTTCCGTCCTCCGTTGTATATATAATACACGATTTTGCCCGATTTGTAAAGTCATGATGCGTCAAAAAAACTTTCTATCATTTTGTCGCACTCGTCGGGCGAATATTTCCACCTGTCTATATGCCCGCTCTCGGGCAGAAAATAGTTGAAAGGCTCGGGAGAAACCGGCGCGGGCGAGCTGTCGATGAGCACAAGCTTTATCTTCATTCTCTGCCCTACCATATTCTTTATGTATACCGCAGCGCTTTGTCCGACGGTAATCCCGTCCTTATACTCTGCGAGCCCCGCGAGATTGGGAGTCAGCTCGACGAATATCCCGTAGTCCTCCACGCTGCGCACGATACCCGCTACGGTCTGACCTATCGAGAAGCGTCCCGCATTTTGCTCCCAAGTGCCGAGCAACTCCTTGTGCGTTACGTAAATCCTGCCGCTCTCGCGGTCAATGCTCTTTATAACACACTTTATCCTGTCACCTACGCGAAATCTGTCACGCGGGTGAGTTATACGCGATACTGATATGCAGTCAATGGATAAAAGCGAAACAATCCCGCAGCCTATATCGACAAAAGCGCCGAAGTGCTCAAGGTGCGTTACCCGCGCATCAATAATATCACCCGCACGAAGAGTATCGAGAAATTCATCTGTACACGCCTTCTGCGCAGCACGGCGGGAGAGGTGCGCCACGGGCTGACCGTAAAAATCTTTTCCGATCGACATGACGGTAAAGCATACGGGCTTTCCGACTCTCGTGATGATGGCTATGTCCTTTACCTGCGTTCCGTCGCAGCAGAGAGCCGCCTCCTCGCGCGGGATGACGCCTTTCATACATCCGAGGTCGACCGTGACGTTAAGCTCCGAATCGCACATAACGGCGGGTGCCTCTAAGATTTTCCCGTCGCGCATGGCTCGTTCAAGAGAGGCCTGAGACGAGAGCGCCTCGGCATTCTCCGCCGTGTCGGTAAGAAATCCCTCGGGAAGATATTTTTGATTTTTCATTTGTTTGACCTCCGATTTTTTCTACTGTTATATTTTATTATCACATACGCTGCGATATGCAGAGTCGGGAAAAATAGTGCTATGCTCCCATTTTCTCGCTGTCTGTCCTTTTTTTGCGTACTTTTCTCTAAAATTATATAATTTTTTGCACGCGAGATTATAAGAGCATAAGTGAGAAACACGGCGTTTTTGCGAGCAAAGGCATGTCAAAACGAAAATTGTGCAAAAAGTTGTGCAAAACTGCCTTGACAAGCGCCGTGTCCGTATGCTATAATCCTAAAGCACGAAAAATTTTAAATTAATATATAAAAAACGGAGGGACTGAAATGTCAACATTCATGGCAAAAAAAGAGACTGTCGACCGCAAGTGGTACGTTATCGACGCTGCCGGCAAGCCTCTCGGCAAGACCGCTGCGCTCGCTGCCAATATTCTTCGCGGTAAACACAGACCCGAGTTCACACCTCATGTGGACTGCGGCGAATTCGTAATAATAATCAACGCTTCCAAGGCTGTCTTAACAGGCAGAAAGCTTGAGCAGAAGAAATATTATCACCATTCCGGTTACATCGGGGGACTCAAGGAGGTCGACTACAAGACTCTCATGGCAACAAAGCCCGAGTTCGCAATGGAGCACGCCGTAAAGGGTATGCTGCCGAATAACTCCATAGGAGACAAGGCTATCACCCGCCTCAAGGTCTATGCGGGCGACTCTCACAAGCACGAAGCTCAGAAACCCGTCGTATGCGACGTTAAGTAATAATCGGAAAGGAAAGAAAATCAATGTACACAAGTGCTAAACCCTACTTTTACGGAACCGGAAGAAGAAAAAAATCCATAGCAAGAGTACGCATAGTTCCCGGCACCGGAGTTATCACTATTAACGGACGCGATATAGACGAGTATTTCGGACTTGAGACTCTCAAGCTCATCGTCAATCAGCCCTTCGGTGTAACCGAAACTCAGGGCAAGTTCGATATCATAGCAAATGTCACCGGCGGAGGCTTCTCCGGTCAGGCAGGCGCTATCCGTCACGGCGTTGCACGCGCCCTGCTCCAGGCAGACGCCACCTACCGTCCCGCGCTCAAGAAGGCAGGACTGCTCACACGTGACCCGAGAATGAAGGAAAGAAAGAAGTACGGTCTCAAGGCTGCACGTCGCGCTCCTCAGTTCTCAAAGAGATAAGAGAGCTCATATACTTTATCGCCGCGCTTATGCGGCATGCGGGAACGTCCCGCGCCACTCATACGGCAGCGACGGGACGGGGCTGTACGCCCCGTCCCCGCAAGCCGGAGTGTTCTCCCCGCTTAGGAAAGGAGGACGTATGTATACCCGACGAAAAGACGGTATATACAACCGACTGAACACCAAGCCCCACAAAAAAATCACAGTTCACAAAAAAAGCCTGAGAGACGCTGTCAGCGACGCGCTGAACAGGTATCAGAACAAATACATACTGCTGCGCACTCTTCCATGCTTCTGCTTTGCGGTTGCCATAGCCTTTTCGATAGCCGGCATATCGACGTATACGAAGCATCACTCTTATTATCCTCAGAAGGATACATATGTCATCTCATCTAAATTTGCAGCGAAAAACGAAAGTCTTGAATCAAGTGGCAGCGACGACGGCAAGTTCACCGTATCGCTGAAAATCGGAAATTCAATCATCTCCGCCGAGACGAACGCCGTAACGGTAGGAGAGTTTCTTGACGACCTGAATATTGATACCGACCGGCACGAGACAGACTTAAGTTCCGATACCCTGCTGTCGGGTGAAACATTTTTGACTCTGCACGACGTTGACTATATAGTCACGACTGCGGAGGAAGTCATTCCGTATGAAACGGAGTCTGAATATACACAGTCTATACCGGTTGGCTCGACTAAGGTAAAGCGCGAGGGCGTAAACGGCTCACGCACCGTAACCTACAGAGAAAAAGTCGTCGACGGTCAGCCGACGGGGCAGACCGAGACTATCGTCATAAGCGAGAGCGCCCCGATAAATGCGCAGGTCGTGCGCGGTGAGGGCGGTTCGTTTGTCGGCAGCGACGGCGTGACCGATCATTACAGCTATTATATCGATGTCTTAGCGACGGCTTATGTCGCTCCCGAGCACGCGATAACAGCCTCCGGTGAGGAGGTCAGCACGAGCGTTATCGCCGTTGACCCGACGGTTATCGACCTCGGTACAAAGGTATATGTATCGTCCGATTACTACGACCCGGGAGTCAGGTACGCTCTCGATACGGGCGGCGGTATAAAGGGAAAGATTATCGACGTCTTTATGGGATGCGACAACACCGCATACAACAATGCAATACAGTGGGGTGTGCGCGACGCACGCGTATATGTTCTGCTTGATTGATAAAATATATAAAAAAGCACACCGTTCGCTTTACACAGTGAACGGTGTGCTTTTGCTGTATTATATCCACAACTCGGGAGTGAGTTCCCCGAGAGTCACGACTTTGTTCTTTTCGCAGTCGATCATTATCCCGATATTCTTATATCCGTCGGTTATGAGCTGCGCCATCAGCTCTCTGCACGCGCCGCACGGGGGCAAGGCTTTGCCGTCACTGCTTACAGCGATAACACGCTTCATTTTGTTCTCTCCGTTTGTCAGCATATTAAACGCGGCGCTGCGCTCGGCGCATATGCCGAGAGTACATGCACAATCAACACATATACCGTTATATATCCTGCCCGAAAAGGATTCTATCGCTGCCGCAATTCCGCCCGCCTCAACCCATTCGGTATTTTTCCGCGGGGCAAGCGCTTTTTTGCTTCGTCATAAAGCCTTTCCCATGTTTTGTCCGGTATTTATCCTATTGCTTTATTAGCTTTCCCGTTGTCAGGTACTCAGCGAAAAGCCCGTCTATCACGGCTGCGTCGTATCTTCCCTCTTTCACGCGGTAATACGAATGATAGCAGGTCTGAGAGAAATACTTCGTGTCAAATGGCACGTCGCTTGATGAAACAAGCAGCTCGCCGACGGTTCCCTCGGACGCGGCGATTTTCTTTCGTCTAAGGTCCTCGAGGGTATTATTTTCCCTGCCTGCCTTTGACATGAGCCTGAGCGAGGTCGTAAGATACGGCTCAGTGAGCGAGAAACGCTCTGCACGTTCGTCCGTATATTCATACGCCGATATAAGTATATCTATTTTTCCGCTCTCGAGGGCGCTTTCGCGTGTTCCTACATCGACATCGGTAAATTCAATTGTAAAGCCCGCACGGCGTGCTGCCTCCTCCAT
>CAKSEI010000033.1 GCA_934446285.1 uncultured Eubacteriales bacterium
GCTGCTGCGCGTCGCCCAGACTATTGCGCCCGTATACCACTTGCCGGTGGGGACATCGTCGAATATCGGCTTTGCGCCGTTATCAAGCTTCGCTCCGTCCATACGGGCGAGAACCGTCACGAACATCGCACGGGTCATAGAGTCATTCGGCGCGAAAAGCGTCTCGGATACACCGTTCATCAGTCCGCTCATGACAGAGAAACGGACAGCCTCCATGTACCATTTGCCCTCTTTTACATCCGTGAATTTATTCTCCGAGAGAGTGAAAACCGCCTTGCTCATGTTGAGCACGCGCGAACGCAGACGTACTACGTCGTTTGTCATGCTGTTCTGACCGACCGATGCGGCGAGCTCATCTACCGCCTCCGCAAAGTCGGGGTAATTCTTCTTTATATAACGCAGCTTTTCAACATCGCGCATACCCTCGCGCAGCTTCTCAAAGCGCGGACTGCTCTGCGCCTGCATCTTGCCCGAGTCTCTCTCGTCGGGATATATCAGATAGCAGTCGCCCGGGTAAGTTACTTTGTGGCAGTCGGCGTGCAGCGGGTCTTCGTCAAATTTGTCAAGCGCCCAGCGCAATACTCCGTCCGTCTTGTATTTCAGCGAGTCGTATACCGCGTAGGCGGCCTCGCCCGGGTTGCAGGGGGTTGCCATTTTTCCCGCTCCGCAGGAATATACCGTTGTGCGCAGACCCTTTTCTCTGCGCTGCTCCGCAAGCTCCTTTATATTGTCGGGCAGAGAATTTTCCCATATGGATATGTCGTGCAGCTCGTCAAAGATGGGCGCAAGCTCGGTGCTGTTGACCGCGCCTCCGACCTTGAGAGTTTTTCCCTCGGAGTTTTTGACGCTCTTCGCAACCTTTATGAGCGCCGAGGTCTGCGACAGGGTGCGCTCGTCCATCTGCAGGCAGGTGATGTCAAACCAACCCTTCTTCTCAAGGTGAGCTATAAGGTCGGTGAGAAATTCGCGGCTGATCTGCTCCCATCGCGGCTCGCCGGGGACGCTGCCCTCGTGCTTTACCGTTCCGCTCGCCTCATCCTTGTATACAAAGCCCCATGCAAAGCCGGCAATCGAGTGAAGATTTATCTGTCGGTTGATGCCGTGCTTCATATTTAATTCTACCCAATAGTCCATATCGGTGTAGTCAAAGGAAAATTTGCCGTTCTTTTTTCTCGTCCACTTTACCATGGACGGGAATGGGCAGGGGTTTCTGCTGTTGCCCGGGTCTTCGACGACGGATACGGTGATTACGTTGCCGCCCGCCTGATGATAAAGCTCAAGCTGACTCTCAAGACCCGCCTCGTAGTCGCGGTTGAGGCGTACATCGCAGTAGGAATACGGATTTGTACCGTTGTCCCCCTCGGGAAAGCCGAAATACTCCGCGTTCGACAGCCCCGAATAGTATCTGTTCGACGCGTGCGGGACGGTCCACAGCTCAAGGTACGTCTCCCAATTCTCGGGGTCGGCAAGCTCAAGGTCGATAACCTCAAGCTTATACGTAAACTGCGCCAAGGTCTCATCGCCGCTGCGCAGGTATATCTTGCCCGAATAAGTTCCCGCCTCAGCATCCTTCGGCACGTATATATCAACCCATGCCTCGTGTATCATCTCAGCCTCGAGCGTGCGCGTATTCTCATGGGAAATGACGTCGAATACCTCATAATCGATATCCGGATACGCTTCACTCAGGGTGTTTACCTTTGAGAGATAAGTCACGGTCACGTTTTCACTCTTTATCACTGCTCCGCTCTTAGTTGTGAGATCGCTCGCACTCAGGCTCGCCTGCGGGATATCGTCACTCAGAGTGTAAAAGTCAAGCCGTGCATTTGCGTGGTCGTTTTTCCACGCCCAGTCGGTCCATGAGCGCTCCTCCGTGAGTGTGCCGCGCGCGTACTTTTTTACATTCTTGTCGTACCCGCTCGGCAAAAGGTGTACGTTGCTGTCTCCGACAGTCGCCCATATCTTGCGGCTGTCCGCAGCAGTCGCCGTCATATCCAAGCCCGGCAGAGCCGTGCACAGCGTGAGCAGCGCGAGAAGTATCAGCAGAAATCTTTTCATCGGTTTCCTCCGTCGTTGTTTTTATCATCTATATTTTACTATATCTCATAGTCGGTTTTCAACATTTTTCAGTCATTTCCTGTTTTTTGTCACCTTGCACAATAATGCCACGCTGCTTTTGTGCACTATGACAATGGAAAAAATAAGCCGCCGCATACCGGTTTTTCGGATGCGGCGGCTCTTTTACCCTGCGGCATCAGTGCCGAGGGAATACTTATTTGTCTGCAACTGCGACTATATTCTTGCTGAAGAGTCTCAGCATCTCGGCTACCTGAGCACGGGTGCAGTTGCCCTTCGGGTCGAGGCGGGTTGCGCTCACACCCTTGATTATTCCCTTGGCATTTGCCCATGAGAATGCGTCACGCGCGTATGAGCCTATCTTCTTGTAGTCCTCATATCCCTTGATATCCGCTCTCGGCTCGGTATCGTATTCCTTTCGCTGAGCGTAACGCAGTAAGAGCGTCGCCGTCTGCTCACGCGTGAGCGGAGAGTTCGGGGCAAACTTTCCGGGGGCTACTCCGTCGACAAGGCTGCTGCGCGTCGCCCAGACTATTGCGCCCGTATACCACTTGCCGGTGGGGACATCGTCGAATATCGGCTTTGCGCTGTCGTCAAGCTTCGCTCCGTCCATACGGGCGAGAACCGTCACGAACATCGCACGGGTCATAGAGCCGTCGGGGTCGAATTTCGTCCCCGATACGCCGTTCATGAGTCCGCTGACCACGGCGAAACGAACAGCCTCGTTATACCACTTGCCTGACTTGACATCGGTAAACTGATTGTTTTCAAAGGAGAGTACCGCACGGCTGAGGCTGAGCACGCGTGTGTCTATTCTCGCCGCCTCGGTCGTGAGACTGCCCTTTGTAAGGGAAGATATAAGGTCATCTGCCATGTCGGCAAATGAGGGATAATTCTTACGGATAAGGTTTACCTTTTCCATATTGCGCATACCCTCGCACAGCTTCTCGTAGCGGGGCGTGCTCTGCGCCTTCATTTCGGTCGAATCCTTTTCGTCCGGATATATGAGATAGCAGTCACCCGGGTAGGTAACATCGTGGCACTCAGCGTGCAGCGGGTCGTAGTCGAATTTGTCGAGCGCCCAGCGCATTATACCGTCAGCACCGTATTTAGCTGCGGAATATACCGCATATGCAGCCTCACTCGGCTGATTCGGCGTTGACATTTTGCCTGCACCGCAGGTGTAGATGGTCGTTCTCAGTCCCTTTTTCTTACGGGATGCCGTGAGGTCGTACATATCGGACGTGAGTATGTTTTCCCAGAGGGATATATCTGCCATGCGGTCGTATAGCTTGCTTACCTCGGTTGCGTTGACAGCTCCGCCTACCTTGAGCGTCTTGCCCTCGGAGTTCGGTACTGTCTCGGCGAGGTCGAGTACCGCCTTTGTCCACGCATATGTTCTCTCGTCCATCTGCAGGCAGGCGATGTCGAACCATCCCTTTTCCTCAAGGTGGGCGATGAGGTCCTTTAAGAACTCGGTGCTTATCTTCTTCCAGCCCGCTCCTCCGGGACCTCCTCCGCCGTCATTCTTTACCGTGCCGCTTGCCTCATCGTAGTAGACAAAGCCCCAGCCCACTCCTGCGAGTGAGTAAAGGTTAATCTGACGGTTGATGCCGTGCTTCATATTTAATTCTATCCAATAGTCCATGTCGGTGTAGTCAAAGGAGAACGTACCGTCCTTGTGCTTCGTCCACTTTATCATGGACGGGCAGGCGCAGGGATAGCGGCTGTTCCACGGGTCTTCGACTATCGAAACGGTTATGGCGTTGCCGCCCGCCTGATGGTAAAGCTCAAGCTGACTCTCAAGTCCCGCCTCGTACTTCTTGTCAAGGCGCACATAGTAGAGCGAATAGGGGTTGGTGTCGTTGTCGGTAGTAAATTTGAAGTATTCCTTATCCGTCTTGCCCGAATAGTATCTGTTCGACGCATAGGGATAGGTCCAGAGCTCAAAGTAGGTCTCCCAGTCCTCGGGGTCGGTGAGGGTCATGTCTATGACCTCAAGCTTATACGAGAACTCAGCTAAAGTTTCACTTCCGCTCTTTAAATACAGCTTGCCGCTGTACATGCCCGCCTGCGCGTCCGCGGGAACGGAAATATCAACCCACGCTTCATAGATCTGGCCTGCTTCAAGGTCGCGTACCGTCTTGCGTGAGATGATGTCAAAGGCTTCGTAGTTTATTCCCGGATATGCCTTTGACAGGGTGTTCACCTTGTCAATGTAGGTAACCGTTATGTTTTCCTTTTTTATTGTTGCTCCGCTCTTCGTCGTAAAGTCGCTCGACGAGAGGGTCGCCTGAGGGATATCTGTATTCGTCGTGTAGAAGTCAAGGCGGCTGTTTGCATGGTCATTCTTCCACGCCCATCCCGTCCAGCTCTTTTCCTCCGTGAGCGTACCTCTCTGATACTTTTTTACGTTTCTGTCGTACTCGCTCGGGAGCAGATGCGTATTGTTGTCTCCCACGGTCGCATAAAGCTTCGGCGTGTCCGCCGCAAATCCCGTGACCGCAAGGTACGGCATACCCGTGCACACCATAAGTGCGGCGAGCAATACCGAAATAAATCGTTTCATGGATTTCCTCCGAAAAATGTTTTGCTGTACTTATATTTTACTATACGGCAGAGTGCAATTTCAATCTGTTTTTCGTAATTTCCTGATTTTTGTCGCACTGCACAAATTGAGAGCCTCACTTTTGTGCAATATGTCGTACCAAAGCCGGAAAAGCCGACTTTTCAAAGCGTTAATCCTTTCCTTTTAAGGTGAAATGCGGGTAAAAACCGGGTAAAGCGAGCGAAAATCGATATGCGCTTTGCATAATGTGCGGGGCGGCGGACTTGATTTTTTCGGGCGCGATGTAGTATAATATACGTACTTGCCTGCACGGGTAAGAGCACGGCTCTTATTGCCCGAAAAGTCGGGCGATTATCACGATTTTATTTTAAACGGAGGATTACATATGAAGAGATTTTTGTCTCTGATTCTGGCGATAGCAACCGTTGCTTCGCTTGCGACCTTTGTGTCTTTTGCAAGCGGAAATTCGGCTTACCTGACGTCAGAGCCGGTAAAGCTCCCGAACCTATCAAAGGAAAGTGTGACCGATGATGGCTTCCGGGTGTGGAGCGAAGATGTCAGCTTTGACAGCGCTTCAAAGGGTATTACGTTCGTTTTCCGCGCAAGCGGCGTGGACGAGCCTATTACCGCTAACAAGATAAACCCCACGCTCGTCCTTGAGGACGGCTCCGAGTGGAAGTGGAGTACGACTAAAGACAAGTGGCAGTGGAACCATGTATGGGGCGGCATTTTCGCGCCTGAAATGGTCATACCCAAGGACGGTGTTTACTACCTTTACCTGAACCAGAAGGTTCTCGTAAACAACGGACAGATAGCAATAAAGGGCGCAAAGGCTCTTGACTTCTTCTGCAAGTCGGGCAGCAACCTCAAGGACAACCCGACGAACAATAACGACAACGCAAAGATAGAGATGCTCGCCGTTGTTCAGAACGACCTCAAGGCTGACGTGCAGTTCTATGACGGCAGCACGCTCTTAACCACTCAGTCCGTAGAGTACACAAGCGTCGGCAACGCAACTGCGGGCGACAATGTTACGGGCATAGAGGACGGAGTAAACAACAAGAAAGCAAAGCGTTTCGAGGCTCTTCTCACGCCCGATGAGCTTTTCCGTCAGCAGACGGATGTCGAGCTGCCCACCAAGCCCGCCGACGACAAGATTTACCGCCGCGTCTGGAGAGACGAGGACGGCAATATCGTTGACGGTATATACAAGAGCGGCAAGCTGACCGTTGATTTCGTCGCAGCAGATACCTCAAAGGTTGATGTTACATTCCTTAATACCGACGGCAGCCTTATATATACAAGAACGGTAGAAAAGAGCGTTCCGCTCTCCTACACGGGTAAGAGCCCCGTGAAGGAAGCCGACGACGACTACACCTACACCTTCGCGGGCTGGAGCCTCGACGGTGAGAATGTCGTAGACCTCGCAACCTATCAGGTTCCCGGCGACGTGCTCGAGCTTACCTTCAAGCCCGTCTTTAAGAAGGACCTTATACTCAAGGCAAATATCGACGGCGACAGCGAAATAACCATGGGTCAGACAAAGACCTACAAGCTTAAGCTCAACCGCGCAGATATCAGCACCGACGTCGTATCGGGCAAGGCTGATCCCATCACCTCGGGTAAGGTAATCGTTTCCTATCCCGCGGCAGCACTAAAGGCAAAGGGTCAGAGCGTAAAGGGCGAGCTCGCCTCCGTTACGCTGCTCTTCTCCTCTGTTTCAGAGGACCTCAGCGTTTCCGAGATAGAGTTCACCGCTGCCTCCGACTTTGCGGGCAAGGTCACTCTCTATGTCACGGGCGATGCAAACGGAAAGTCCTTTGCGGCAACCGAGCGTTCCCTTACGGTAACGGGTCAGCAGCAGGGTCTTTACATAGACGAGCCGCAGACGGTTGAGATACCCAAGACCGAGGACGGCAAGACCCCGGACAAGCTCGTACTCTGGAGCGGAAATGTTCCCTTTGAGAGTGCGGACGCGGTTTCCTTTGTATACAAGACCGAGGGAATCGACACGCCCGTAAACGCATATCAGCTGAGCATGGGCGTCAACGGCAGCGATACCTCCTACGGCTACTATGACGTATGGAATAAGGAAGATACATGGGGCGGCGCACCCGCTCCGAGATATCACACTATCTCGGGCAACGGCTATTATGTGCTCTATATAAACAAGAGGCTCGCAGACGACGAGGCATTCACGAGCATAAGCAGCCTCGGAATTTTCGCGACGAGCACAATCTACACCGCAAACAATTCAAAGGATACTCCTAAGAATGAAAACGAAAACGCGAAGCTTACCGTTCTCGCGGTAGTCGGTGAGGCTCTTGCACCTACCGTTACCTTCCACGATGCTCAGGGCGGTGTGATAGCAGATCCCTACACCTATAAATATATAGATGAAAGCAAATTCCATCTTACAGGCACGAAGCCCGACAAGGGGGATGAGCTTAAGCAGACCGTAAAGCTGCTCACTCCCGCGGAGATTTTCGCAGAGGCAGCAAAGGTCAATGCCGCATTCTCGACTCCCGAAAAGGCAGCCGACGGCAAGTACACCTATACCTTTAAGGGTTGGGCAGACGCGGACGGCAACGAGATTGAGGCTGTATATAAGAATTCCGACCTCTATCCCGTCTACGAAAAGACCGCGATTGACCCCGTTGAGGTAAGCTTTGTAAACGGCGATACCACTGTATCGACCGAGACGTTCCCAGGTGCGGGCAATGCTGCGTTCTCGGGTGCGACGCCCGTAAAGGTCGACGGCGGCGCTTATTCATATCAGTTCCGCGGTTGGACGACCGATAAGAGCAAGACTTTAGCAACCTCCGCTGAGCAGGCTGCAAGCTACGTCATCGATCTCGGTGCAAAGACCGTAAGAGAGCTTGCACCCACGGGCGGCACGCTCACGCTTTACGCAGTATTTGAGCAGACGAACAGAATGTGGAGCATAAGCTTCCGCGGCGAGGATAACGCAGTTCTTACAGAGTTACGCGTTCTCGACGGAAAGCTTATAAGCACGACCGACGGCAGCGATACTTCCGCTCCCGCAGCTCCCGAGAAGGCAGCAGACGGGCAGTATACCTATACTCCCGCAGGCTGGGCTGACAAGGACGGCAAGCAGGTTATAGACAAGGACGGTAAGCTCACGGCTGATGTCACCGCAGATATCACGGTATATCCCGTATATACAAAGACGGTAAACAAGTATACCGTAACATTCCGCGACGAGAACGGCTCGACCGTTATCTCAGAGGTCGAGGTTGAGTACGGCAAGGCAGCTGCAAAGCCCGCCGACCCGACTAAGGCAGACGACACCTACTACAGCTACAAGTTCGCCGGCTGGGCAGATGCAGACGGCAAGGCAGCGGACCTTGACGCGATAAAGGCTGACCTCACCGTATACGCATCGTTTAAGGAGAGCTATAAAAATCCCTTTGCCGACGTAAAGAACGGCAAGTTCTACAGCGATGCCGTACAGTTCGCAGTTACGAACAACGTAATGAACGGTACGGACGCAACCCACTTCTCACCCGACAGCACGGCAACCCGCGCTCAGATGGTGACCGTACTCTACAGACTCGAGGGCTCACCCTCCGTCGTAGGCATCAGCAATCCCTTTAATGACCTCGGCAAGAGCAGCGCATATTACTACAATGCGGTTCTCTGGGCTTATGACAGAGGACTTGTAACGGGAGTTTCAGCGACCGAATTCAAGCCTAACAACACCATAACCCGTGAGCAGTTCGTAACCATTCTCTATCGCTATGCGAAAGAGATAAAGGGCTACTACATGGGCTACGGCAAGGCGTCCATAAACAACTATCCCGATAAGAACAAGGTTCACGATTATGCCGCTCAGGCATTCAACTGGGCTATAGCTACCGCAGACGACTTAAAGGATGTCAGCGTAGAGGCTTCGCTCCGCTACAATAAGGCAGCATACATCACGGGCGTTGCACGCTCGGACGGCAAGTCCTATCTTGCTCCCGGCGACTATGCAACCCGTGCTCAGATGGTTACCATGCTGTACAGATTCTTAACCAGCGACCACGTCGATGCGCCCCCGTCAAAGATGACGGGACTCATGACGGCAGATCCTTCGGTTTACGTAGTCGGAGATGAGTATCTCATCTGCGTTCTCGTTGAGAAGGAAACCACCATGTGGGTAGAGGTCAACGGCAAGAACTACTATGACCATTCAAACGGAATACTCCGTTCGGATAAATTCCTCCACACTGTCCGCGTACCGCAGGAGGCTCTTGACTCTGCATGCGGCTACACCGTCCACCTCCGCGAGATAATAGAGCGTAAGCCTTATTACACCGTTTGCGGCGGACTTGAGGAGGCAACCTACGACTTCCGCCCCGTGACCGAAAAGGATCACTACAATATCATAAACCTTGCGGACTCGCACAGCCTCGTCGACGCTCCTATAGCAAGCGGCAGCTACTTCGGAAACGACCTTGACCTGCTTGTTATGAACGGAGATATTATCGACAACAGCGGTAACATTGCATCGTTCAAGATACTCTACCGTATATCCGGCGGCATCACGAAGGGTGAAGTACCCTGCGTATACTCACGCGGAAACCACGAGCTGCGCGGCATATATGCGAGCCAGCTCTCGGAATACACGCCGACGGATCACGGCAATTCGTACTATACGTTCCGTGTCGGTCCTATCTGGGGTATCGTTATGGACGCAGGTGAGGATAAGCCCGATGACAACGCTGAGTACGGAAATACCGTTGCGTGTGAGGCATTCCGTGAGGAAGAGAGTGAATTCCTCGACAAGGTAATCGCGTCGAGAGAGTGGGAGGGCGCAAAGATCAAGCTGATAATCAGCCATGTTCCTTTCGTCATCAAGATGTCCGCGCCTTATAATATAGAGGAAGAGCGTTACGCCGATTGGTCACGCAAGCTCGCTTCCATCGAGCCTACTCTTTGGATGACGGGACACTTCCATCAGTGCTTCTTTGAGCTGCCGGGCGAGCGTGCAAAGACATTCGGCTACCCCTGCCCGTTCCTCTGCTCGTCCTATTCGGACACCACCAAGAGAGAGCATACAAGCGGTGCGGTAACGATAACCGACGATAAGATTACCGCGCGTTACGTAACCGAAAAGGGCGTAGTGACCGGCGAGAGAACCGTCGACCGCTGGCGCTGAAAGACCTGAAAACAAAATAAAAAACCCGATGTAATCGGGAAAAACGATATGCGGCACACTTTAAAGTGTGCCGCATTTTTTCGTGCTTTTACAAGCTCATGAGTTTATCGAAATTTTCTCTTACGTCGCAGAGCGTCTTGCCCTCGCCCGCGCCGTGCGCGTAGCCTATTTCGTAATTGAAGTAGCCTTTGTAGCCCGTCTCGCGCAGAGCGCGCATGATGCCCGCCCAGTCGTTGTCGCCGTCCATGGGAAATTGATGTCTCTCGTCAATAAAGTCATAGTCCGAGGCGTGGGTCGACTCGAGTCTGTCTCCGACTTCGCGTTTGACTGCGTATATGTGCTCCACGTTGTCGGGACGCGCGCCTTTCCACGGCAGGAAATGGTTCATGTCAAAGCAATGATAAAGCTCCGGCACGCGGCGCAGCATGTCTATCGCCTCGGCGGATGTATTGCATAGGCAGGTGCGCGGCAGATTTTCCATCATTATCTTCACTCCGTATGGGCGCGCAAATTCGCACAGGCGCGTGAGCGCCTCCTCACAGTAGCTGAGCAGCTCGGGGCGGTCTGCATCCTCATTCGGCTCGGTCGAGGGATGTATTACAAATCTGCCGACACCGAGACCCGCGAGCAAATCCACTACCTTCTTATCTATCTCGAGCGAGCTTTCTCTTATTTTCTTGTCAAGATGGGCAAGAGCCACCTCGCTCCCGAAGGGGAGATGCGCGCTGCGCCATTCCACTCCGCACGCGCGGCATTCGTCCGCGACTCCCTTAAAATCGTATTTTTCGAGCGAAAAGGCGTTGGGCGCTGCCGTTTCCATTGCGTCTATGCGTGCCTCCGAATAGAGATGCACAAGCTCGGGGTTTATCCGCCCGAAAAAGGCGGTTGATACGCTTACTTTCATTTTCTCACCTCTCGTAAAAAATGTTTTTACCATATTTTACACTATAGATGCGCGATTGTCAAGATGATAGGTGTCCCCGTCACAAGCCCGTCACAAAAAGGGAGTATAATATCTTCCGTAATAAAAGCAAACGGAGGATTTTGCGCATGATAAGCGTAAAAAACCTGACAAAAAGGTACGGCGACAACCTCGCCGTTGACGGAATAGACTTTGAGCTTCACGAGGGGCGCGTATACGGCTTTCTCGGACCGAACGGAGCGGGAAAGTCAACCACGATGAATATAGTGACCGGCTGCCTCGCACCGACCGAGGGCAGCGTCACTCTTGACGGAACGGACATTTTCGATGACCCGAAGAGCGCGAAAAAGCTCATAGGCTATCTGCCGGAGATACCGCCCGTGTACGGGGACATGACTCCCGGGGAGTATCTCTCCTTTGTCGCTCAGGCAAAAGGCGAAAAGGGAAAGGCGGCAGAGGAGGATGTTACGCGTGTATGCATGCGCACGGGTATCGAAAAAGTGCGTGACAGACTCATCCGAAACCTCTCAAAGGGCTACAGGCAGCGTGTCGGTATAGCGCAGGCTATGCTCGGAAATCCGAAATATATCATCCTCGACGAGCCGACGGTCGGCCTTGACCCGAAGCAGATAATAGAGATACGCACGCTCATACGCGAGCTGGGCAAAGAACATACCGTTATCCTCTCGAGCCATATCTTAGCCGAGGTGCAGGAGGTGTGCGACGAG
>CAKSEI010000034.1 GCA_934446285.1 uncultured Eubacteriales bacterium
CCCCAGACCGTGGAAAGCGCCCATTTGTCCGAGACACCCTCAAGCTTTTCACGCAGACGCTTTACGTGCACGTCGACCGTGCGTGAGTCGCCGAGATAGTCAAAGCCCCATACCTTGTCGAGCAGCTGGTCGCGGCTGAACACTCTGTCGTGATTTGACGCGAGGAAGTAGAGCAGCTCAAGCTCCTTACGCGGTATCGGTACGACCTTGCCTCTGAGCTTAAGCTCGAATTTTGCGCGGCTTATCTCTATATTGTCGTACTTGATAGTCTCGGAGTCCTCCTCGGTCTGCTCACCCGCGTATCTGCGCAGGACAGCCTTTACGCGCGCGGTCAGCTCCTTCATATCAAAGGGCTTGACTATAAAGTCATCCGCACCCAGCTCGAGTCCGAATACCTTGTCGTAGACCTCACCCTTTGCCGTTACCATGATAACCGGCGTATCGGACGTCTCGCGTATCTCCCTGCAAACGCTCCATCCGTCGCGCTTCGGGAGCATTATGTCAAGCAGAACAAGATCCGGCGCGAATGTGCGGAATCTCTCCACCGCCTGCTCGCCGTCATTGACGCTGTCGACCTCGTATCCCTCTTTGATGAGGTAGAGACGGAGCATTTCGCATATGTTGATATCGTCATCAACTATAAGAATTTTTGCCATGATTTCCTCCTGTTTGAGTTTTTATTAACTTCGTTACAAAATTAACCATATTCATGATGTCATTATGTTACCACCCCAATGTGAACGTCACGTGAACACAAGAACTTTTTTTCACGATTTTTTTGACGAAATGTTTTTTTGGATTTAAATGACTTGCGCAATACCGATTTTTGCTGTATAATAACCGTATACTTAGGTAGGAGAATGACAAATGAAACTTGGAATCGTAGGACTTCCGAACGTCGGAAAAAGTACACTTTTCAATGCGATAACAAATGCCGGAGCGGAAAGCGCGAATTATCCCTTCTGCACGATAGAGCCTAACGTCGGAGTGGTCAGCGTCCCCGACTACCGTCTCGACAAGCTGGCGGAGATGTACTCCCCCGAGAAATATACCCCCGCCGTCATTGAGTTTGTCGACATAGCGGGACTTGTCAAGGGCGCGTCTCAGGGCGAGGGACTCGGAAATAAATTTTTATCCCACATACGCGAGGTGGACGCGATAGTCCACGTGGTACGATGCTTTGAAAACAACGATATAATACACGTCGACGGCTCGGTCGACCCCGTGCGCGACCTCGGCACGATAAATACGGAGCTTATCCTCTCGGACATAGAGCTGCTCGAGCGGAGAATAGACCGCACTAAAAAGCTCATGAAGGGCGACAAGACTCTCGCGGGCGAGCTTGCTCTCTACGAGAGAGTGCTCGATGCCCTCTCGGATGGCAGATGCGCGCGCGAGCTTGACTTCACGGACGACGAGCGCGCGGTAATGGCTGAGGTTTCGCTTCTCACGATGAAGCCCGTCATATACGCGGCGAACGTCAGCGAGGACGAGGCGGGAGGAGACCTCTCGGCAAACGAGGGCTACGCGCGCCTTGCCGAGCTTGCCCGTAAGGAGGGCTCGGGAATACTCCCTATATGCGCGTCGATTGAGGCGGAGATAGCAGAGCTTGAGCCGGCGGAAAAGGCAGAATTTCTCGAGGGCCTTGGTATAGCCGAGAGCGGACTCGACCGACTGATAAAGGAGAGCTACTCCCTGCTCGGGCTGATAAGCTATCTGACGGCAGGGCCGAAAGAGGTCCGCGCATGGACGATAAAGAAAGGTACGAAAGCGCCGCAGGCAGCGGGCAAGATACACTCGGACTTTGAGCGCGGCTTTATACGCGCCGAGGTCATAGGCTTCGACGAACTTATGGAGTGCGGCAGCATGGCTGCAGCAAAAGAAAAAGGGCTTGTCCGCAGTGAGGGAAAGGAATATGTCATGAAGGACGGCGACGTCGTTCTCTTCAGATTTAATGTATGATTTTATACAATAACGCAGAGCCTTTCCAGGCTTTACGTTGATATCCGACTTTTTACGAACGTGCAAATCTCTCTGCGGGGAGGTTTGCGCGTTTTTTTATTCGGATTATGGCAACTTCAAAAAAATCGTGTGAAATATTTGCTTTTTCATAAGGAATTGCCCCTCTCCCAAACGTATAATAAATGAACGGGTCGGAAGCGCCCGAAACATGAGGGCAGCAGAAAGCGATACCGTAAAAAATTCTATCGCAGGCATTCGCCCCTCGGCATTTAAAAACGATACGGTTTTTACGGTCGAAAATTAACGGAGGTCTCAGTCATGAAGGCAACAATACTTATCCTGTCTGTTTTATTGACATTCGCACTTCTTCTTTGTTCATGCGGGAAAGAGGCGGCAAAGGCAAGTGAGCCTGTCACGGATACGCAGCCTTCGTCAGAGGCGTACGTAATAGAAGTTAGTAATCTTTATCCCGCTGCCGATTACGAATATCAGCTCCATCGGGCGGACGATGTAATTCTCGGCGAGGTGATAGAGGAGCTCGGCGGCGCATATACCGACCCCGATAAATTAAATTATTGGGTATGGCAATATTCCGTAAGAGTAGACGAGTCGTATAAAGGGAACTTTAACGGGGGCGATATTGTCACTGTAATCGTCGCAAGTGAATCCGGGTACAGTCCCGAGGACGAACAGGCGCTGAATGTCGCTGTAGAAGTATGCGGCGGGTCGGGTGAATGCGAACTTGCAAAGGGGCAAACCGGAGTATTTATGCTGAAAAAATATACAGACTTCAAAACCGATGACGGCGGGGACGTATATACAGTAGTATTCGGAAGTGAGGGGGCGTTCTTTCCCGTGACCGAGGGTGACGCTTCAATGGCGGAAAATGCCGAAACCGTCTACGCATCGAACAGCCTTAAGCTCAAGCTCTCCGAGCTGCCGAGCGACATAGCGAGAGCCGAGGCGGAATATGCAAACGACGACGGCAAGAGTGAGCTTCTCGCGGACGACGAAGACGAAGAGGAGTAAAACAAACTTTTCTGCGCATAAAAACGCATAAAAAGATAAAGCATTCGGGCGTCAGCCCGAAGAGAGCGCAGCGGGCGCACCCGCTGCCACTCGAAATAATTATATAAGGTATATTTCATGAAGGGCGGCAATGTCATCCTTCTCAGCTTCAATATATTATTTTATACTTTGATGTGAAGTTTTTCCTTTTTTTCTGTTGATACAATTATTTCCTTGTGGTGCAACAGTGGTGAAAAGAAGACTGAGAAAGGCGTGATACCGATGCAGCACTTCCACTGCACAGGCTCAGTGTTTGGAAGATTTTAGCGTACTCTTTTCTTATTTGTATTTCCGTGACTTTATTTGCAGCGCACAAATCTCCCAATAAATAACCGATTTCTGATAGATTATATTTTGAAAAACTAAAAAAACGGGAAGGATAATCCATTATGAAAAAAACAATTTTGTTTGCATTTCTCGTCCTTTGTACGATTCTCTGCTCATGCGGAAAGCAAGTCGAAAAAACGGTAGAAAGCGATTCCGGAAATACTGAAAATACTACCGATGATACGCCAATCGCGCAAGTTAATTCCCTTTATCCCGGACCGGACTATGATTATCAACTTGCACTCTCAGATGACTTGATACTCGGAGAAGTCGTTGAGGAACTCGGCGGTAGGTACTCCAATCCCGACAACTCGATAGAGGGGTACGATAATATGTGGAAGCTGCAATACTCCGTAAGAGTAGATAAATCATTTAAAGGCTATCTCAAAGAAGGGGATTTAATTACCGTAATCGTCAACAGTGACTCAGGACTGAGCCCGGAAGACGAAGAGAAAATGAAATCTCAAAGCGTTATCACTTACCGTGAAGACTGCGACGGAGGATATGAATGCACACTGAAAAAGGGTGACAAGCCTGTGCTTATGCTTGAAAAGTCGCTGTTCGTAACCGATGAGGGCGAGAACGGATACAGAGTCGTCTTCGGTAAGCTCGGTGCATTTTTCCCTGAGGAGAACGGCCCCATGGCAATCTCCGAGAATGCAGAAACCGTTTATGCATCGCCCGCCGAGAAGATAAAGCTCTCCGATATCCCCGCCGATATCGCCGCTGCCGATGAGCTGTACGGCGACTTGGACGAGAACGACAGTGAGCTTTAATATGTCTCTTTAAGCCGAAAAACCGTCCGCTTTTATGCGGACGGTTTTTTTGACGTTATGGCTTATATCTTTATATCAAAATGTGCCGAACACACCGGGCACTTGACCGTATGTCTGCCCTTCTTTCTCGGCAGGCAAAGATGGCTCTTGCAATACGGACATCTCTTATATACCTTTGTGCTGTGGAATCTTATCCGGTTTATCTGCCTCAGAAAGAACTGCGACAGCTTGCCGCGCACCTTAACATACACGGCGTTCTCACGCGAGCGCGCCGCGGCATTCTTCGACAGGCTGCGCAGCAGAGCGAGGGTGACAAGCGCAAGCTCGATATAATAGAATATCGGGTTTCGGATAAAGACGCCGCAGAACATAAGAAACAAACATATATACAGCAAGAAACGACATAAATCGTCTACACCGTTACGCCCGTAAAAAAGGCGGCTGAGCGCCGCGCGAAGCCTTGACAAAACCTTGATATCCCCTCTCGTTAATGTGAAAAATATTATAGCAGAATACTTTTTACAATCTGTAAACTGCCTGTAACTTATCCGTTTAACGGCGGTGACGTTTTCTCCAGGCGCTCGGGCTGCATTTTTTCGCGGCAAAAAAGCAGCGGTTAAAGGTTCTCGTCGTTGCAAATCCGCAGTCGTAGGCTATCTCCGTCACCGAAGAGTCGGACGAACGCAGCATTTTCGTCGCCTGCTCTATTCTGCGGGAATTGACATATTCCTTGAAGCCCATATTCAGCTTGCTGCGGAAAATATGCGAGATATAATAGCCGCTCACGCCGAGCGCCGTCCCCGCGCTGTCAAGTGAGATGTCGGGAGAACAATAATTGTCGTTGCAGAATTTGACCGCCTGCTTGAATATATTCCCGTCGCCGTCCGAGCTTTTTTTCACAAGCTCCGTCTCGGGCATTATCTTTGATAGAATAAGCGTGAGCAGCGCGCCGAGCGCCGCCTCGGCGTACTCTCCGCCCTCCTGCCACGTCCGCTCTGTCTCGCGAAAAAGCGCGCTCGTCCCCTCGGGCACATGCTCCGCCGGTATGAGAGGACTCCTCGGTACATACTCGCCGAAGAGACGGGCAAAATCGGGGCAGCGCTCCGCCGAGAAGATAAGTATAAAATGCTCGGGGCGCTGCATCTCCGGCGTCGGTATCTCGTCATAGAAATGAATCTGATTCGGAAAAGCGATAAAAATATCTCCGCTTTCGGCTCGCACCTCCCTCTCGTCGGCGTAGCAAAAGCTCGCACCGCCTATAAAATACACAAGCTCGATGTGCGAATGCAGGTGCGGAGCGCACGCTATGCCCACTCTGTGCTCAAACTGAAACGGGGCTTCTTTTGTCTCAACGTTAAAATCCTTCATGACAGTGGAAAAAGTGCAATTTTTGTCCTGTTTTTCTTTTCTTATGTCTTGAATTATACACCATATTAGTGTAAAATGCAAGTGTAATCAAAACTATTATGAGGTGGCTGAAATGTTAAAAACAGCTTTACAGCTTTATTCGGTCAGGGACGCCCTCGGAGAGGATTTCGCTGGCAGGATGAAGCAGCTCGCCGGGATGGGCTACGACGGAGTCGAGCTTGCGGGTACGTATTCCCTCACGGCAGCGGAGATGAAAAAGGCGGCGGACGATGCCGGCCTTGTGATTATATCCGCTCACATCCCGTATGCGGATATGACGGCGCGCCCCGATTTTTATGTCGAATATCTGTCCGAGATAGGCTCCGGACAGGCGGTAATACCGTATATTGCGCGCGAATATCTGCCGGGCGGCGATAAGTACGGCGAATTCAAAGAGGGGATAAAAATGCTCTCGGAGAAGTTCTCACGCGTGGGTATACAGCTCGCATACCACAATCACGACTTTGAATTCGGAAAAGAGGACGGCAGATACCTGCTTGACATACTTTACTCCGATATGCCCGCCGATGTCTTAAAGACGCAGATAGATACGTGCTGGGTCAATGTCGCAGGAGAAGACCCCGTCGCATACGTTAAGAAATATGCGGGCAGATGCCCGACGGTTCATCTTAAGGACTTCGTCGGCAGCAAGGGAAACGGATGTCCCTATGCATTAATAGGCTTAAAGGACAGTGCACCGACCGGCGCGGGCACATTTGATTTTCGCCCGTGCGGCTACGGAGTGCAGGATATGAGCGCCCTTACGAAAGCCGCCGAGAAGGCGGGCGCGGAGTGGCAGATTGTCGAGCAGGACCAAAGCTCCATGGGCAAGACGTCGCTTGAATGCGCCGAAATGAGTATTAAATATCTGAAAGGACTTGGTATATAACATGGCAGACGTAAGGAACGAACTTGCCCGCTATGACGCGCAGGATGAGAAAAAAATCGACACAAACGGCAGAAAGGTACGCATAGGCATAATCGGTACGGGTTGGATTGCCGGCTCACACATCAAACAGTATCTCGAGATGCCCGACGTAGAGGTCGTGGCTCTCGCCGACCTCGTGCCCGGTAAGGCTAAGGCTTTCGCCGAGTCATACGGACTCACGGACGCGCATTGCTATCTCTCCGACGAGGACCTTATAAAGGGTGAGCCGGATATCGACGGCGTGAGCATATGTACATATAACATGCAGCACGCACCGTGCGCCATTCACTGCCTCGATGCCGGTATCAACGTAATGCTTGAGAAGCCCTTTACCGTTACTCTCGATGAGGCGATAGAGGTCATGCGTGCGGAGAAGCGCAGCGGCAAGATACTCACCATCGGTTTCCAGCCGAGAATGAGCGAGAACATGAAGATGATAAAGAAGATAGTCGACTCGGGCGAGCTCGGAAAAATCTACTACCTTCAGGCGGGCGGCGGACGCCGTCACGGCATCCCCACTCCCTACGGCACATCATTTATAGCAAAGGAGACAGGTGGCGTAGGAGCCGTAGGAGATATCGGCTCTTACTCGCTCGATATGCTCTTAAAGGCCGTCGGATATCCGAAGCCGCTTACCGTTTCGGGCTATACGAGCGCTTATTTCGGAACAAATCCCGACTACTACCCGACCCATCCCGAATATGCGAAGGCTTTCGGCGTTGATGATTTCTCGGCTGCATTCATACGCCTTGAGGGAGACATCATCCTTGACTTCCGCATTTCATGGGCCATGAATATGGATACCTGCGGAGACGCTCTTATCCTCGGAACGGAGGGCGGACTGCGCATCCCCTCGACCGAATGCTGGAACGGTGAATTCTCGCGCCCGCTTACGGTCTACAAGCACGCGGGCGGACTCTCGGGTCAGCCGATACAGTACGAAGTGCCCATGAAGCCGGCGGGAAATCTCTTCTATGACAAGCTGCGTTCGTTCGTTGACGCCATAAAGACGGGCGGCAAAGCAACCGTTCCCTCCTCGGAGATAATCTACAATCAGGCAATCATCGATGCTATCGTAAAGAGCGCCGAGCAGGGAAAAGAAGTCACGGTCGAAATCCCCGAAATTTAAGTATTACTTCTTGACTGCGGAGACGTAATATATTATAATATATTACAATATTATAGTGTTTACGGCGACTTAGGTGAAGATATTTTCAGGCATACACTTCCGCAGGGCGTATGCCCTGCGGTTTTTACGGAGGAATATATGAAACTCGGAGTACTAATCAATCTTTACGGCTCTATGCCCTTTGAGGACGCTCTTGAAAAGTGCAAGGCTCTCGGCATTGAGTCGGTCGAAATAGGCGCCGGCGGTTATCCCGGAAAGGCTCACTGCGATCCCGAAAAGCTGCTTGCCGACGAGAGCGAATTCAAGAAATTCATGTCCGTTATCGAGAAGAGCGACATTGAGGTGGCGGCGCTTGCCTGCCACGGCAACCCCGTCCACCCCGATAAAAAAATCGCTGCCGCTTATGACAGCGACTTCAGAAACGCCGCACTGCTCGCCGAGAAGATGGGTGTAGACACGCTCGTCTGCTTCTCGGGCTGCCCCGGTGACAGCGAAACCTCGCAGCTGCCTAACTGGGTAACCTGCTCATGGCCGCCGGACTATGCAAAGATACTTGAGTATCAATGGAACGATGTGCTTATTCCCTATTGGAAAAAGACTGCCGACTTTGCCGCGTCGCACGGCATCGCGCATATCGCCTTTGAGATGCATCCCGGCTTCTGCGTATACAATCCCACTACCCTGCTGCGTCTGCGCGGTGAGGTAGGCGACATAATCGGTGCAAATCTCGACCCGAGTCACCTTTTCTGGCAGGGTATCGACCCGGTTGCCGCTGCAAAGGCACTCAAGGGGGCTATCTATCACGTTCACGCAAAGGATACAAAGATAGACAGCTACAATACCGCTGTCAAGGGCGTACTCGATACCGGGCACTATTCGGACGAGGCAACCCGCTCTTGGATATTCCGCACCGTAGGGTACGGTCACGGCGAGAGCTTTTGGCGTGACTTTGTGTCTGCGCTGCGCATGAGCGGCTACGACAGAGTGCTCTCAATTGAACATGAGGACTCTCTCATGACCATCGACGAGGGACTTGAAAAGGCTGTTAAATTCCTGCAGGGAATTATCATAAAAGAAAAAAAGCCCGGTTCAATCAGCTGGGCGTAAAGCAAAAGGACACTTTCAAATGAAGAAGAACTTAGTAGTTATCGGCTACGGCGGAATGGGCGGCGGCTTTCACGTAAAAAACGCTCTTAAGAGCGACGTGGTAAACCTGCTCGGCATATATGATACCGACCCGGAGAAACAGAAAAAAGCAGTCGAAAACGGACTGTACTCTTATTCGTCTCTTGATGAGGTGATAGCGGACGAGAGAGTCGACATGGTGACGGTAGCGATACCCAACGATTCGCACCTTGATACGGTTGTGCGCTGCCTTGAGGGCGGCAAAAACGTCTTGTGCGAGAAGCCCGTTGCGATGAGCTCCGCAGAACTTGAAGAGATGATTGCCGCGTCAAAAAAATCCGGCAAAATCTTCTCCGTCCATCAGAACAGACGTTGGGACGTTGATTTTCTCGCCATGAAAGAGATATACAACTCCGGCGCCGTAGGTGAGGTTTTTGACATTGAGAGCAGAATTCACGGTTCACGCGGAATTCCCTCCGACTGGCGCTGCCTGAAGGCACACGGCGGCGGGATGATGCTTGACTGGGGCGTTCATCTCATTGACCAGATACTTCAGATAGTAAATTCGCCCGTCAAGAGCGTATACTGCGAGACTGAGCACATAACGACCTCGGAGGTCGATGACGGATTCAAGCTTCATCTGAAATTTGAAAACGGCTGCCGCGCTCTTATCGAGGTCGGCACGTACAACTTCATTTCCATGCCGCGATTCTATATGCGCGGTAAAAAGGGCACCGCACTCATCCGCGACTGGAGAGAGAATGCTCAGGTCGTAGAGTGCACGCACTGGAACGAGAGCGAGGTTCTGCCCGTCGAGACTGCGGCAGGGCTTACAAAGACCATGGCACCGCGCGATGAGCTTACCACAAAGTCATATGAGTGGTCAAGACCCGCGAGCGATGTCCACGACTATTACCGCAACTTCACCGCCGCGATAGACGGTAAAGAGGAGCAGCTCGTCACGCACGAGCAGATGCTGCGCGTAATGCGCCTCATGGAGGCAGCTCTCGACTCGGGCGAAAAGAACGCGGTCGTAGCATTTGAATAAAAAGCAAAAAGGAGAAATCGTCTGCATGTTGATTTCTCCTTTCCTATTTGCGTATAATAAATGTCGCTTTCAAGTGAAAGCGGCATTTACTGTATGTAATCCAAAAGAGAACCATAGGCGAGGGTTTCTCATCTTTCACGCCTACGGCGCGAAATTCACGAGCTTTTTGTAAAAAGCTCTGCAAAAACTTCAAAAAAAGGGATATGAAAAAGCTTTACTCTCGCTGAAACATCATGCGTATGCAAAAGCTTTTGCGCAGCTTTTCGAGAAAAGCTGCGCAAAAAACTGCCGTTCTCTTTTTTTTAGTTGAAATTGATTTCACCTGCTTCCTTGAGAGACTGCCTGAGCGCGCTGCTGATGCTCGCCGCGCGTGAGCTTATCGTCTGAATGGCGAATTTCCGCCTGTCGTCGTTCTGCTCGCGTACTATCTCTTCATATGTCTGCGCTCCCGGGAATTTTATATACTTAAAATACCCGTAATATGAGTGATCCTCGGCGTATTCCTCCCACGTAAAATACTTCACACGGATTTTAGCGCCGATATTGCCCTCCCATACGGTAAATCCGTCATTGTCCTTTTCAATAATTATCTGAGAGTGATGGTAGCAGTCATATGAGTCTATCTCGTCTATCTCCTCCATGATGCGTATGCATGCACCGAGGCGCGCGGCACCGACAAAGCGCTTTGCATTCTCCGCAGTTATTCTGCGCTCCTCGCCACGCGGCACATCGCGCAGCATATCGTCGTCCGTACCGCGCCGCGTGGTAAAATCCACTCCCCATATCGCACGATAGGCACTGCGTGCGAAATACCAACAGTCGGGCGCTTGCTCGTCCGGCATAAGCCCCGCCGTCGGCACAGTTACGCTCACGTCGTCCGATACGGGTATCTCATAGCTTTTTGCGGGTTCTGCCTCACCTGTCTCGGCCTCTGTCGTTTCGCTTTCCGGTATGATATCGGGCGGATCGGTATTGAGAGTCAGCCCGCTGCTCTCCGTATTGTCGGTACTCTCGGGCAGAGCTTCGGCAAATTTTACAGACGAAATAATAAAAAACGAAAAGAACAGCATAAGAGCAAAAAAAGCCGTGCGACGGCTTTTTTTGCTGGAATTACTCTTTCTCATCATCATTCAGTCTGACGCATGAGGCGCAGTCAGCGCCGTCCTCGTCACACTGGCAAACGCACGTAAAGTGACCGCCGCAGTGAGGGCAGACAACATCCTCAGGGTCGGCATCAGCCTCAAAGCAGAAACTCTTGCCGCAATCGGGACAAGTCGCCTCAACAAAATCGCAGTCAAGCTCATCGTCATCGTCGTCATCCTCAAAGAGGTACTCTTCGACTTCTCCGAGGTCATAGTCAAGCTCGTCTACGTAGTCTGCAATAGACTCCTGCTCGTCCTGAATATCCGCTACGTCCATCGCGAGGTCGTCAAGGATATCTACGACTGCGGAAAGGATTTTTCCCTCTCTCGTTGAGAGGTCAAGCTCCATTCCATCCATAATGCCCTTAAGGTGGGCAACCTTTTCGGAAATTGTCATTTCTTTATCCTCCGTTCGTTTTTTAAACTGTGACTCTTCCGCCGAAATTATGCGCGGGAGAGATACTCGCCTGTACGTGTATCTATCTTGACC
>CAKSEI010000035.1 GCA_934446285.1 uncultured Eubacteriales bacterium
GGGGCATACCGATATGGTATGCGAAAAGACCGCGGACAGCCCCCACGACTTTCTTCGCGACCCGATAGTGCCTGAGGTGCACGACGGCTTTATCACCGCGCACGATACGACTCTCGGCGCGGACGACGGAGCCGCCGTCGCCATGATGCTCGCACTTCTCACAGATAAAACGCTGAGGAGCGGACCGATAGAGTGCCTTTTCACTGTAGATGAGGAGCGCGGGATGACGGGCGCGCAGAATTTTGATTACAGTCTGATAGAGAGCCGACGCGTGATAAATCTCGACTCGGAGGCTGAGGGGGAGTGCGTCGTCAGCTGCGCAGGCGGCGTGGATCTGACCCTTACCTTTGAGAACGAATATATGAAGGGCGTGCTTCCGTGCGCGAAGATAACCGTCTCGGGTCTTGCAGGAGGGCACTCGGGGGCTGATATACATTTGGGACGCATAAACGCTGCGGAGGCTATGGCGCGCTTCTTGCGTGCGGAGTATGAGAGGCAGCCCTTCTGCCTTATCTCACTCGACGGCGGCAGCAAGAGAAATGTTATTAATAACGAATGCACGGCGATTATCACCTGCGACGATTTTGACGGCCTGCACTGTCGCGTGCATGCATTTCAGCGTATACTGCGCGCACAGGCGGGTTCGCCTGACGCGGGCGTAAGAGTGCGCTCTGATAAGAGGGGAGTGCGTGAGCGCACGCTTTCCTTCAGACAGACGAGCAGGGTGATATCCGCTCTGCTGCTCGCTCCTACCGGAGTGCTGCATATGTCGGACGAGGAGGGCATACCCGACGCGTCGTGCAATCTCGGAGTGGTAAAGACGGACGAAAAAACGCTTTCGCTCTCGTATCTGCTGCGCTTTAACACCGAGAGCTTCCGCGCGGAATATACCGCGAGATACAGGGCGCTCTCCGAGCTTGTCGGCTGCGACATAGCCGAGGAGGGTTACTACGGCTGTTGGGAGAGACGGAAAAATTCGCCGCTCGCGGAGCTGTACGCCGAGACCTATGCAGAGATGAGCGGAAAGAGCGCACATATAACGGGAATGCACGCGGGAGTCGAATGCGGCTTTATCGGCAGCAGGTTAGGAGGCGACGCGGACCTTATATCGATAGGGCCGGAGATGTACGACATACACACTCCGCGCGAGAGGGTCAGCATACGCAGCATGCGTGATACTTATGCACTCGTGCGCCGTATGCTCGAAAAATAATCGGAATTTTTCGGAAAAATGTTAAAAAAGTGTTGACTTTTCTCCGAACATGGTGTATCATATAATAAAATCGGTGTAAGTGTCGCCGATGACGTTCAAAATAATTTGCGAAGGAGAGGACTTGCGAATGAAAAAGAGCTTTGAGACGCCTGAATTTAACGTCGATATGTTCGTTTCCGAGGAAGACATTCTTGAAGGATCTACTGAAGTATGGCAAGAAAACGGAGACCAAGGACGCAACGACATATTCGGCTGATTATCGCGCCTCGACGGACTTCTCGGGCGGAAAGTAAGAGTCCCCATCGCCTGTGCCCCTAACCGCAGACGGAGGAGAAAACCTGCAGGACGCCGTGAGGGCTGCAAAACAAAAAAGAATTACCCTATTACAAGCTAAAACGGCGGGTCTTTCGGCTCGCCTTTTTACGTTCATTCGCGTTTTTATCGGGAAAAAGGCGAAAATTAAGATTTATTAAGATTTGCATATCGCTCTTTTTAAGAAATGTGCTGTATAATATGACCGTAACGCTAAAACACGAATTGTGATTAACGGTGGTAACATATGAGATCTGTAATAGGAATAAACTTCGTTTTATTTGTAGTATTTACGCTGTGCTTTGCATATCAGTTTTTCTATGTCCTTGTTTCGCTCATGCGCAAGCCGCGCAGGTTCAAGGCAAGGGCAAATCACAGATTTGCCGTGATAATCTCCGCGCGCAACGAGCAGGCGGTCATAGGGCAGTTACTCGACAGCATAAATGAGCAGAACTACCCGTCTGAGCTTGTCGACACATTTGTCGTTGCCGACAACTGCACGGACAATACTGCGGGGGTCGCAGCCGAGCACGGTGCTTATGTCTATGTCAGAAACGACAAGAGACACGTCGGCAAGGGCTATGCACTCAACTTTATATTCAGAATAATTTATTCCGAGTATGCCGACAGACACTATGAGGGCTTCTTTGTCTTTGACGCGGACAATATCCTTGATAAAAACTATATCGCGGCGATGAATTCCGTCTTTGACAACGGTTACCGCATAGTCACGAGCTACAGAAACTCAAAGAACTACGACGATAACTGGATTTCCGCTGCATCGAGCCTCTGGTTTTTACGCGAGGCGAGATACCTCAATAATTCACGTATGATTCTCGGTACGTCCTGCGCGATATCGGGCACGGGCTTCCTCATATGCGATGACGTTGTACGCAAGAATAACGGTTGGAATCAATTCCTTATGACCGAGGATATTGAGTTCACAATCGACCACGTTATAGCGGGTGAAAAGGTCGGCTACTGCGACGACGCGATACTCTTCGACGAGCAGCCTACGCTCATGAAGCAGTCGGCAAGGCAGAGATTGCGCTGGGCAAAGGGTTTTTATCAGGTATTCTTTAAGAACGGCGCAAAGCTCACCGCATCTATCTTTAAGAAGAGGTCGTTCTCCGGCTTTGACATGCTCATGACCATAGCGCCGAGTATGCTGTTCACGCTGACGCTCTTTGTTGTTGACGCGCTTGCTTTTGCATACGCGGGAATAGTCGGCGACCCGCTCGCCATCGACCTCTTTATCGTACTTGTACAGGCATTTGCGGGTTTCTACGGGATGTTCTTCCTCATGGGTACACTTACCGTTGTCTCGGAGTGGAAGGCGATACATTGTCCGCCCGCAAAAAAGATCCTTTATCTTTTCACATTCCCTCTTTTCATGTTTACCTATGTACCGATATCCATTTACGCGCTCTTTGCACGCGTTGAGTGGAAGCCTATAATTCATAAGCCGGTTGACGCGGCATCGAGTCTGCCTGTTGTCGGCAAATAAAAGGAGCAAAAATGAAGCACAGGATAATGGTAGTTGATGACGAACCCGACCTGCGCGATGTCATATCCCTCTTCTTAACCGGAGAGGGATATGAGGTTGTAACGGCGGAAAGCGGCGAGAGCGCGCTTTCTCTGCTCGACGACCGTATAGACCTCTTTATCCTCGATATAATGATGCCGGGTATGTCCGGGTACAAGCTGTGTGCGCAAATCAGAGAGCGCAGCATGGCGCCCGTACTCTTTCTCACGGCAAAAACGCAGGATTCGGACAAGTCGATGGGCTTCTCCGCCGGGGGTGACGATTATCTCTCAAAGCCTTTTTCATACAACGAGCTGCTCGCGAGGGTCAAGGCATTGCTCCGCCGCTACTATATTTACAACGGCAGAGAAAAGGACGACAGCGGCTATATAGCCGTCATGGATTTGCTTATCAATCCCGAGTTCAACGAGGTGAAGCGCGGAGACGAGGAGATAGTCCTTACAGATAAAGAATATAAGATACTGAGTTTGCTCGCATGCAACAGGAAGAAAATATTTTCCATTCAGAATATTTATGAGAGCATATGGGGCGAGCCGTATTTCTACACGGCTAACAATACCGTGATGGTTCACATACGGAATCTAAGAAACAAATTAGAGGACAATCCGCAAAATCCGAAATATATAAAGACGGTGTGGGGAAAGGGATACAGGATTGAATAGAAACGCACGCAGGGCAAAGAAAAGCAGGCTGATAGGTACGCGTATCGGCGCAAAGCTGCTCGGGTGCGTTTTTTTGTCGCTTATAGTGGCTATAGGCTGCTTCGCGATGCTTTATTTTCTCAGCGGCAAGGCAGCGGAGAATTATTCACGCACGCGCTATGCCTCGCTCAAGTTAGATGAATTCCAAAGGTATGTAGATGAGAAGGACATACGCAGCGACAGCTTTACGAACTTTACCGCATGGCTCAATAAAAACGATATAAAATTTATGCATATATACGAGCCGGAGACGCACAAGATGGTGTTCAACTCCGACGACCCGGTGGATGACAGCTACTCTTATGACGAGCGCGAGGCGTCATACTATTGGGCTTTCCGCTCGGTCACGTTTATAAAGGATGTAAGGTACATTCTGCGCGTGGACAAAAAGCCCGTTCCGACGAATGCTCTTATGTCGTCCGGCGGGGGAGAAGAAAAGGCTGAGGCGATTAATTCATCCTTTCCCCTGAAGATACCCGGTCAGGATTTCGCAAAAAACAGGCGGGACCACGGGACATATTCGTTCAGCGATATTTTCGACAGGCAGGTGACGTATGAGGCACTTGACGTCTACATCGCGGTCGGAACTAATACGGGACTGTTTATCGCGCTGCTCATTTGTTCGGCGTTTATTTGCCTTGTTGTTTTCGCCGTGCTGATACTGCGCCTCTCAAGCAGACGTGTTATGTACTTAACCGAGCTGTCCCATGAGGTTGCATCCATCGAGGACGGAAATATTGACAAGAGCATCACGGTGCGCGGCAGGGATGAGATAGGCGAGCTTGCGCAGGACGTAGAGAACATGCGCCAGTCGCTCGTAGAGAGACTGCAGTCGGAGAAAGAAGCATACGATGCGAACAGGGAGCTAATCACGGCGATGAGCCACGATATACGCACTCCGCTCTCGGCGCTCATAGGATACCTTGAGCTTGTGGACGGGGGAGTATACGCCTCCGACGAGCAAAAGAAAACCTATATAAGGAAGTCGGTGGAAAAGGCGTATCAGCTAAAGTCTATGTCTGATAAGCTTTTCGACTACTTCACGGTATTCAGAGAGGACTCTGCGGGCAGCCTCACGATGGAGCTCTTCGACGGGCAGGAGTTGCTCATGCAGATGGTTTCGGAGCAGAATTTCACCCTCGAGCAAAAGGGCTTTACCGTAGAGACGGAGGGCTTTGACAAGCGCTCGGAATACAGATTAAATCTCGACTCGGGAATTCTCCTGCGCGTTTTTGACAATATTTATTCCAATATAATAAAATACGCAGACAGAAAAGAGCCGGTGCGGGTTGTATGCAACGAGGACGAGGCGGGCGTGCGTCTGACCGTATCGAATAAGATTGACAGTGAAGCGGTCAAGGTCGCGAGCACGCGTATAGGCATGAAGAGCTGCAGACGCCTGATGGTGCGCATGGGCGGTGCTCTCAAAGTGGGAGAGGAAAGCGGAATTTACTCGGCGACACTCATCCTGCGCAAATACCGAGATAACGACGAGAAAAAGGGAAAGGCGTGAGCTTTTCCCTTTTTAAGAATATATTTACCCGCACGCGCATACCTTTGTACAGAATTATTCGGAGGTATATTTATGACGGATACAGGGATATACAGGGATATTGCGGTGCGCACGGGCGGGGAGATGTACATCGGGGTTGTCGGTGCGGTGCGCACGGGTAAGAGCACATTTATCAGGAAATTTATGGAGAATCTCGTTATACCGAATATAGACAATCCCTTTGACCGAGAGCGCGCGACGGACGAACTCCCGCAGTCCGGCTCGGGCAAGACGGTTATGACGACCGAGCCGAAATTTATTCCCGACGAAGCTGTGTCGGTCACGCTCGCGGGAAAAGTCACTATGCGTGTGCGGCTTGTCGACTGCGTAGGCTATGTCGTACCGAGCGCGCTCGGTTATTATGAGAGTGAGCAGCCGAGGATGGTCAAGACACCGTGGAGTGACAAACCCATGCGCTTTGACGAAGCGTCAAAGTACGGTACGATGAAGGTAATACGTGAGCACTCAACGGTTGCCGTTGCCGTGACGAGCGACGGTTCATTCGGCGAGCTTGCGCGCGAGGACTATCTCGCGGCAGAGGAGCAGATAATCGCGGACCTGAGAAAATACGGCAAGCCATTTGTCTTGGTTGTCAACAGTGCTACTCCCGCGGAAGAAAAGACGGCGGAGCTTGCCCTGTCCCTCGAGGAGAAGTACGGATGCCCCGTGGCGCTTGTCAACTGCGAGAGCCTCTCACAGCCGGATATAGATTCTATCATGCACATGCTGCTCGACAGCTTTCCGATAAAGGAACTGTCTTTCGACGTGCCGTCATGGCTTACGCTGCTCGACGACGGGGATAATCTGCGCACGGATATACTGTCGCTCGCGGTAAACTGCGCCGAGAATTCTTCGGTTATCTCCGATGTACCCGTTTCTCTTGACGCGATAAGAGAAGACGGGAGGGTAAAGAGTGCGGAAATTGAGAGTGTGAACGCGGGTATCGGCGCGGTAAAAGTATGCGTAAAGCTGAATGACGATGTTTTCTACGGCATTGTCAGCAGTATGTCGGGCAACAGCATATCAAACGACGAGGACCTTATGTACACGCTCATTGACCTCTCGCGCAGAAAGAAAAAATTCGACAGCGTGGCAAGCGCCCTTGACGAGGTGGAGCGCAGCGGATACGGCGTTATCATGCCCGATATATCGGAACTGAGCCTCGCCGAGCCTGAGATTGTGCAGAGGCAGGGCAGCTACGGTGTTAAGCTCAAGGCGAGCGCGCCGTCCGTTCATATGATACGCGCGGACATAGAGACGGAGATAAATCCCGTCGTCGGCACGGAGCAGCAGTCGGAGGAGATGGTCGAATATCTTCTTAAAGAATTTAAGGAAGACCCGCAGTCCATATGGGAGTCAAATATGTTCGGCAAGAGTCTGCACGAGCTGGTAAACGAGGGACTGCATACCAAGCTCGCACATATGCCCGCCGATGCGCGAACCAAGCTCGGAGGAACTCTCGCGAGGATAATAAATGAGGGCAGCGGTGGGCTTATATGCATCATCCTGTAAGGCGTACGGGCTGCTCGGTTGACGAGCTTAAGGAAAAGGAGGTCATAAACATATGCGACGGGAAAAAGCTCGGGTATATATGTGACCTGACCCTTGACCTTTGCTCGGGCAGAATACTTACGATAATCGTGCCGGGAGATATGCGCGTGTTCAGTTTAAAGAAGCCCGAGCTTGTCAGTATTCCGTGGTGCAACATAGAGAGGATAGGCGACGATACGATTCTCGTCCGTCCGCCCGACAGTCCGCCGCCCCATCCTCCGAAATGAAAATCTCTGCCCGCGCGGGGGATGCCCGTAAATCGGCATACGGTTATATGTAAACAAATTAAGGAGAAGTCCTCTGCGCGAGGGCTTCTCCTCTTTTCCGCCTGCGGTGCAAAAACTTTTAAATAAGCGAATGAGTGAAGCTTTTCCTTATACAAAAAGCTTTCTCACAGCTTTATCGGGAAAGCTGCCGTTTCTTATATCTCGACGCTTTTGCCGAGGGCAAAGGAATAGATGAGTGTCTGTATCGGCTCGTGTCCCGTCAGGCGCTTTATCGCTTCAGCGTAATAGTGCAGCTGCGACGAGTGGCGCTCGCGCAGTATCCTCTCGCATTCTTCGGGTTTTGAGAGCTGCTCGCGGGAAAAGCTGTCGGTCTTGTAGTCGACGAGTACCGTTTTACCGTCATCCCGCTCGAAAAAGCAGTCAATAACTCCCTGTACAAGAACGCTCTCGCCCTTTATCGCCGCTTTGCTTTCGCAGTCCTGTGTAAACATTTCGGCGGGCAGCTCGATATTGAACCGAGTCTCGCGGCGTATGCTTTTCGCCGCTCTCATCTGCTCCCACAGCTCCGAACGGAAGAAGCGGGCGAGCGCATGCATGTCGATTTTCTCCCGGTAATCCGCGGGAATAAATCCGGCGCGAATGAGCCTGTCCGTCTCGTTTTCAATGCTTTTTTCCGCTGCAGCAAGGTCGCAGAACTGCATGAATACGTGCGTCGCCGTGCCGCGCTCGGCTGCACTCGGCTTTATCTTACCGCGCATAAAGACGGGGATTTCTTTCATTTCCTGCGCCTTTTCGGAAATGTCCTCCGTCTCGTCGAGTACCGTCGGGTAGAGGGCACTTACCGACATTTTCGCGGGGATGTCGGCGGAGACGGAATACGGGTATCTGAAAGCAAAGCGTTCTTCGAAGATTTTCTCGTATTCGTCCGTCTTATCGCTGTCAAGCGTCGGTATATGCTCTGCCTGTGTGCTCTCTGACGGGCGGGCTGTCATGTACTTCTCACCCTCCTCCTCGTTTATGAGCGTAAGCTTGTACGGTGCGCTCGGCGAGCTCATAAGAGACGACAGTATCATTGTTATCGTATTTTTCATGCGGAAGGTTATGTACGGCGACATGAGAGAGGAGTATATTTCGCAGTTTTTCATAAGCTCCTCGGTATTCGTGCGCGCGGTTATGATAAGTTGCTCCCGCGCCCTCGTCATCGCGACGTATAGAATGCGCATCTCCTCGGACACGCCGTCGCGCTCGCTTTTATTCCTCACCGTCCGCCTGATAATGCCGTCGACGTGTGCTATTCCGCTCTTCGCCGGCGTGAGTATCCCCGCGCCGAGCTGTGGGTCGATGATGATATCCGAGCTGTCGTCACGGGCACGCAGCGAGCTTGCAGTGTCGCAGAGAAATACTACGGGAAATTCAAGACCCTTTGACGCGTGAATTGTCATGATGCGCACGCTCCCGCCCGTTATCTGTGCGGCGGACTGCGCGTCGTCGGTTTCGCGCATCTTCTCTATATATCCGATAAAGTTGTAGAGCCCTTTAAATGAGCCTTGCTCAAACTTTCTTGCGTATTCGTAGAGCACTCGCAGGTTGTCCGCGCGCCTCGTGCCCCATTCGTCCTCGGAATAGGCGCTCGCGGTAAGCCCCGTGCGTGAGTATATATACCATAGCAGGCTGTCTATCGGGCAATTGCGCGAATATGAGCGCAGCTCGTCTGTAAGCGAGAAGAAATATTCGCACTTTGCGCTCTCATGCGTATGCGCGTATTCACGCAGCGCGTCAAAGAGATATCCGTCCTTTTTTTCGGCGCGTATGCACTCAAGCTCCTCAAGGGTAAAGCCGAATACCGGTGAGCGCAGTGCGCCCGCGAGGTATATATCGCGGTAGGGATTGTCTATGACGTTGAGTATGCACATGACGAGCAGTATCTCGGGATTGTCGAAAAAGCCCTTTGTATGCGGATTTGAGCATGGAATATTCATGCGTCCGAGCGCATCTTCGTACAGCTTCATGCGGCTCTTTTTGCGCAGGAGTATTACTATATCGTCGGGGTTTACGCCGCCGCGTATAAGCTCTGCTATGCGTGATGCGACGTACTGCGGCTCGTCAAGCTCCTTTGCTCCGCCCTTTGCCGTATTTATCACGGCTATGTCAACGGGCTTTGTACAAGCTCCGTCGCCGCGCGAAAAGACGAGGTTGTCCTCGCGCAGATACTTTACGTCCGAGAAGGTATTATTCATGAGCACCGAAAAAACGGCGTTGCAAACCTCAATAACCGGCGAGGAGCAGCGGAAATTCTCGGAGAGAAATACCGTGGCGCTTTTTTTGCGCATGAGCGCATGATAAGCGGGAAAAGCCGCGCGGTAGCCGGCAAAAACGGACGGGTCTGCCCCTCTGAAGCCGTATATGCTCTGCTTTATGTCACCTACCATAAAGCGGGTAGCTCCGCCTGATGTGAGCATACGGAATATCGTATCCTGGATATCGTTTATGTCCTGATATTCGTCTATGTAAATTTCGTCGTAGCAGCCGCCTACGGCTTTCGCTGTTTCGGTCGGCTCTCCGTTCTCACAGAGCAGCCGCAGGCTCATTCTCTCGACGTCCGAGTAGTCAAGGAGCTTACGCCGCAGCTTTTCGCGCGAATATTCCGCGTCAAAGTCGGAGAGCAGGGTATAGAGCATGTGCAGCACATCTGCGGTGCTCTCAAAGATATCCCTTACGGCTTTCTCGGAGAAGAGGAAAAATTCGTCTCTTATGTAAGAGATGCTGTCGCGCATTTCGTATATAAGCCCGCGGTATATCTCCTCCTCGGGGTCGCCCGTGCGACTGACGCCGTTCATATTTATCGCCGGAAAATCACAGAAAGCCTTTTTCGCCGCCTCGTAGTCGTCCTTTTCAAGGGCTTGTCTTACGGTGTACAGCAGGTCGAGAAAGGCCGAGTACGCGCCCGCGAGCTTAGCGCTGCTTTTTTTCGACGTGTCAAAAAATGTCGAATAGCGTTCGACGGGAGTGATAAATGCGTCGACAAAGCCCCGGAGAAACTCCTTTAAGCTCTTACCGTACACGGTCTTAAAGAAAGGCAGCTCCTTTTCCTCCCGCGTCCTGCGGGAGAAATCCTCGAGAAGAGAGGGACCCTTTGCATAAGTGCACAGCCTGTCATAAAGGCGTATGAAGATATCGGGCAGCGCGTCATCATTGTCGCTTATAAAGATGTCGGTAAAGGTCTTGAACGGCTGCGAGTTTTCGTCCGAATAAAGGCTGTCGAACATAGCGTTCATGACGCCCGACTTGAGCATTGCCGTCTCGGCTGAGTCTGCCATCCTGCATGTGCACGGAATGCCGAGCTTATCGAAATTCTTTCTTACTATAGAGTAGCACAGGCTGTCTATCGTCGATATCTGAGCCGACGGGGCGGAGGCGAGCTGGCGGGCGAGGTGACGGTTTGTCGGATCGAGCGAGAGGGCGGACGAGAGGGAAGCGGATATGCGGGACTTCAGTTCTCCCGCAGCTGCTTTTGTAAACGTCGCTATGAGCATACGGTTTATGTCCGCAGGCTCTTTTTCTCTGCAAAGGCTGCTTACCACTCTCTCGGTGAGAACGGCGGTCTTGCCGCTGCCCGCGGCAGCCGAGACGAGCAGAGTCATATCACGCACTTCTATTGCGCTCCTCTGAGCGTCCGTCCACTTTATCTGCATTATTCTCTCTCCTTTCTGCAGACAGCCCTCATCGGGCAGTAGCTGCATTCCGTGCCGTACCGCGCGTTCCACTGCGCGCGGGCGCTGCCCGTTTTCATCTGCTCTGCCGTCTTTGCTATATTGTCCTCGATTACTCCGAGCAGCCTGCCGAATTCGTCAAGCGCGATAAGGTCGGAGGGAGAGTAGAACCTCTGTCCCGAGCGGCTCATCGCACGGATAATCTCGGGGTCGGAGTTATATAATCCGTTGCGCTTTACCGATGCAACGGCGCTCTCCTCGAGCTCGCTTTCGCTCTCGTCCCCGCTGCTGACTATGCTCGGGGATTTTGCTATATAATACTGCGCACCTGCGGGGAGAAGCTGTCCGTTCTGCGCGCCGAGACGCTCTATGAGGCTCTTGTCATTTGTTTTCCAGAGCGCGAAAAGGTAGAGCAGCATCTGCATATCCTGCCCGTGCTCTATTCTTCTCACACTCAGCTCGTGATTGCCCGTCTTATAGTCGACTATGCGGATATAAACGTCGTTCCCGCGCGTCTATGTGTCAACGCGGTCGAGCCTGCCGCGCAGCT
>CAKSEI010000036.1 GCA_934446285.1 uncultured Eubacteriales bacterium
GCGCGTACCGGTTCCGACCGGCTCTACCACTATCCTCGTCGCTGTTGTAAAGGGCAAGGACGTTACAAAGGATGGCATCAATGCCGCAATGAAGGCTGCAGCATCCGCATCCTTCGGTTACAATGAGGATCTCATTGTGTCCTCCGACGTTATCGGCATGACCTACGGCTCCCTTTTCGATGCTACTCAGACTATGGTTACCAAGATTGACGACGACACCTATCAGGTTCAGGTCGTTTCATGGTATGACAATGAGAACAGCTACACGAGCCAGATGGTACGCACGATAAAGTACTTTGCTGAGATAGGCTGATTTATTAAAAAATTCAGAATAAGAGGATAGGAAGGTTTGTATGCCTTCCTATTCTTGCTTTTATTTTTTCGGAAAGAAGCTATTAAATGTTTGAAAAAATCCACTCACTCCTGTTTTCCGCAACGCCTGCCGCGTCGGTAATAATATCGGTTGCGCTCATGCTTTTCTCGGGATTTGCCATGACGCGCATAACGAAGCGCCTGCGGCTGCCGAATGTCACTGCATATATAATAGCCGGCATACTCATGGGACCTTTCTGCCTTAACGCTGTGCCGCGCGGGATAATAGACGGGATGGATTTTCTCTCGGATATAGCGCTTGCTTTCATAGCGTTCAGCACGGGCGAGTTCTTCAGGTTTCAGACACTTAAGAAGAACGGGGCAAAGGTCGTTGTCATTACCGTAGCTGAGGCTTGCCTTGCCTCGGTGCTTGTTTTTGTCGTGATGTACTTTGTCCTGCATCTTGACCTTGCCTTTTCCGTAGTGCTTGCGGCTCTCGCCTCCGCGACCGCACCTGCCTCTACCATGATGACGATACGTCAGACGGGGGCAAAGGGAGATTATGTAAATACCCTGCTGCAGGTCGTTGCCCTTGACGATATAGTCGGACTTCTTCTGTACAGCGTCGCCGTGTCCGTGGCTCTGGCGAGCATGGGAGGCAGCATAAGCGCCGTCAGCATAATAAAGCCGATACTCATAAATATCGGAGTGCTGCTGCTCGGCGGACTTTTCGGAGTTTTTCTGCGGCTGCTCATGCCGAAGAAGCGCTCCACCGACAACCGACTGATAATATCTATATCAATGCTCTTTGTACTTTGCGGCATATGTGCGCTGCTCGACATCTCACCGCTGCTCGGATGCATGTCCATGGGCATGATATACATAAATATTTCGGATGACGACAAGCTCTTCAAGCAGTTAAATTACTTCAACCCTCCGATACTTCTGCTCTTCTTTGTCCGCTCGGGATTGAATTTCGACCTTGCGTCTCTGGTCTCTTCAGGCGAGTCGGTGGGTGCCGTGCCCCTTATCGTCGTGGGGCTGCTCTATTTCTTTGTAAGAATAATAGGCAAATACGGCGGAGCGTGGCTCGGATGCCTTGCCGTGAAAAAACCGCATAAGGTACGCGACTTTCTCGGACTTGCGCTCGTGCCGCAGGCGGGTGTCGCGATAGGACTTGCGGCTCTCGGCGCACGTACGCTCGGGGGCAGTGCGGGAGATTCGCTCGAGACGATTATTCTCGCCTCAAGTGTGCTCTATGAGCTGATAGGTCCTGCGTGCGCAAAGCTCGGGCTTTATCTCTCGGGTTCGTATTCAAATAAAATCGAGGACATTGTCGAGCTTGACGAAAGCTCCGAGGGCGAAAAACCGAAAAGCGAGCTTGAGCTGCTCATAGAGCGGATAGAAAAAATTCAGCGCGAGCTGCCGGAGCACGTCGGATTTGATACCGAGAACGAACAGGCGTTCACGGAGGCTGCCGAGGAGCAGAGCCGCGTGCTTGCCGCTAAATTGCTTAATTCAAGGAGAAAGTAATGATTTTTAAAACTGTTGATCCGTTAGCTGCACTTCTCGGCGACTGGTCGTCGCAGATTGGGATTGATTCGATTATTTTACGTATTATTTCAGCCGTTGTGCTCGGCGCGGTTATAGGCTGCGAGCGCTCGAGCAAGCGTCATGCCGCGGGAATGCGGACATTCATGCTTGTTTTTCTCGCCTCGTGTTTGGCTATGCTGCTTGACCTGTATCTTTTTGCCTTTACGGGCAGAAGCTATTTTCTCCTGTCCGCGGCGTCCATTATCGGTATATCGATAATAAGCATAAACTCAATACTCTACAGCTCAAAAAATCAGATAAAGGGTCTTACGACCTCGGTCGGACTTTGGGCGTGCGGAGTCATCGGGCTTGCCATCGGAGCGGGCTTTTACACGGCGGCGCTTGTGTCATTTGCGGCACTGCTTTGCTGTCTCTCGCTTTTTCCGGTGCTCGAGGAGTATTTGAAGAACCGCTCAAACCATTTTGAGGTGCATATAGAGCTGACCAGTCCCGCACATCTTCAGGATTTTGTCACGACAATACGACGCCTCGGACTTACTATTGATGACATAGAAAGCAACGCGGCATATTCCGGCTCGGGGCTGAGCGTCTATTCTATATCTATAACGATAAGCAGCGGTGAGCTGAAAAAATATAAAACGCACTCCGAAATAATAGAGGCGCTGCGCTCGCTCGACTACATATATCATATAGAAGAAATCGGGTAAGAACAACAGACAGGGGTTTTTGAATTAGGTAACGCTATCGTTAACCCGTTATCATAAGTTTTGTCCGGTTTTTTCCGGGAAAAGCTGCTGAATTATGAGCTTTAGGCGTAAAAGAGGAGAACCCCTATGTACGAGCGGTTCTCCTCTTTTAAACTTACGGATAGATTTATTACGCTTTTTCCCTTTTCCGTAAAAAGGAATTGAGCCGACACTCGCGAAGTCGGCTCAACACAAAAAATATAAGGAAACGCAAACACAAAAACTACAGTATTATATGTTGTGACCGAACCCGAAGCGAATTCTCCGGATAAATATCCGAGAGTGCCCACAATCGCCGCAGGAGAACCGAGCTGTTTTCTTGTATCTGCACGTATATAATATCATATTAAGTGCACCAAAAGCGCACCAAAAATCAAAGATAGTGAGTAATCATTGATTTTTTCGATATTTTTCGATATTTTTCTCTCAGTCCTCGAAATCATACCACTTGTCGCCGACAAAACCGCGTGTATCGGTATTCGTAACCGGGAAGACTATGGCATATCCGGGCGCGCGATATTTTCGCTCAGGCGCTCTATGCATTCGCTGTTTCTGCTGCAGAAAATCCACTGTCCCGTGTGGGTCCCGTCGGGCGAGTATCTTTTTCCGTTCTCTTTAAGTCGGAAATATTCGGGGTGGGTTTCAAGATACTTCTCGGGAAAGTATTCATTGCCGAAACAGGGCAAAAACGTGCCCGAAGCCTCGTGATGACCGACCGTGAGAGAAAGACCGCTGCGCTCTATCTCGGGCAGCAGACCGTCGGATTTGAATGTTTCGTAAACGCTCGACCACGTGTGTATGCGGTTATAGCGGTTCTTTACGAGCCGATCGAAAAATCTGACGTTCAATGAGTGAGGTGCGTTGCCCGCAGACTCGCCGAACTGTATTATAGCCGAGCGGTAGGGCAGGTCCGCGCCGTTCCTGATATACTCTCCGTCCGCTGATTTCAGCGCCTCAGCGTGAGGTATGATTTCACCCGCGTTTGCATCGGGGGAGGAGTAGGCGGCGAAGCAGCAGTGCGCGTATCTCTCGAGAAATTCGTATACGGCGTATATAAGTCCTCTTTCGTCGCTGCCGCAAATAAGAGCCGTGTCATCTTTTATTTTTATGTATATACCCTCGGGCCTTGTAAGCTTACCCGGGATATCAGCGCGCTCGCTCCCGGGCGCGCTTTTCTTTGTGCAGAGGATAAAATTGACTCCATCCTGCTCTTCTGTGCACATTTGTGAAGGCGCGCCCGTTATTTTTTTCTGTATAATTTGCAAGCGCTGTGAATGCGTAGCTTACGCGCGTATCGCTCTTTCCCGGGATTACGATATTTACCTTTCCCGATTTTTCTATTACCAAGGTCATGCCCTCCTTTTTTTCATTTTATCATTTGTTAAGAGCAAAATCAATAGACCTGCGCCTTTTTGCGCGGGCGGTATAATTTTTTTACTGCGGTCTACACTGTGAAAAAGGAGTATCGGAACATGGAAGAGAAAAAATATTATGATGCAGCGGTCATCGGTGCAGGCCCTGCGGGTTTATCAGCTGCCGTTTATCTTGCCCGAGCGGGGCTTGACACGCTCGTGCTCGAACGGGAAAGGGCGGGCGGCAGGATGAATTTGACATATGAGATAGCAAATTATCCGGGATTTGATGCGATCTCGGGGCGGGAACTTGCGCAAAGAATGGAAAAGCAGGCGCGCGGGCTTGATGTCACATTTTTATACGCAGACGTGACGGGCATAGAACACGCGAAAGACGGATTTGCGGTTATAACGGATAAAGAGCGGATTCATTGCGCGGGGATTATCATAGCGACGGGTGCTGCTCCGCGCAGAGCGGAATTTGACGGAGAGGAAAAGTTTACGGGTCGCGGCGTTTCCTATTGCGCTGTGTGCGACGCCGACTTTTTTTCCCGGCGTGAGGTTTTCACCGTCGGCGGAGGCTTAGCCGCGTGTGAGGAGGGGCTGTACCTTTCGGATATCGCGGAGCGCGTGCATATGATTGTGCGCTCTGACGGGCTTTCCTGTCCGGATGCGCTGCGCGAAAAAATTTATGCGTGCAAAAATATATACGTGCATACGGACTGCGAGATAATGTCCGTGCGCGGTGAGGATAAACCGACCGCAGTCACGGTAAGAAACAGACTGACGGGAGAACAGAGAGTTTTTGAGCGTAATGACGGGTATGGAATATTTGTTTTCGCCGGCTCGGCACCCGGCTCGGCACCCTTTAAGAATATGGCGGAGACGGATGAAAAGGGGTATATCATAACGGATGAGAGTCTCGCGACATCCGAGGGCGGCGGCATATATGCCGCGGGGGACGTGAGAAAAAAGGAGCTGCGTCAGGTGGTGAGCGCGTGCGCGGACGGAGCGCTCGCAGCTCACGGAGTCGAAAAATATATAAGAGCAGAGCGAGCGTCGCGCGGGAGTGTCCTGCCCGACGGAGCGCGGTCTTCAGCGGAGAAAAAAACGCGAGGGATAGAAGGTTCGGGCGCATCCGCGCACAACTGCTCCGATGCCGTTTTTGCATATGCCTCTTATGACTCCGATAACGCAGGAGAAAGAACGGCGGGCGGAGCAAATGACGGAGGGTTGGAAAAAGTCGGAGTCACGCTCGAGGTGCATGCCGGCGATGACACGGAGTCGGAGCGCCTTAAGGTGCTTATCTTTGATATATGCTCCCGCTCAGACGGTGTAACATATAGGGAGAAAGATGCGCAGGGCGAAGAGCATTTGCCTTTTGTAAAAATAATCCCCGAGGGGAGGGAAGCGGTGCTTACCTTTTACGGAGTGCCGTCGGGGTACGAATACGATTCGTTTCTCTCGTGTATCGGCAGCGCTGCGCAATATCGCACGCTCGCACGGGAACACTGTTTCTTTGCCGAGAAAATAAAAAAGCCCATCGTCGTTCAGGTGCTCGTCACTTCATCCTGCCCCGCATGTCCCGCGACGGTTGAGGCTCTCGGACAAGCGGCGGCAATAAGCGAAAATATTGTCGCGCAGGTCTACGACGCTGCTTTTTTCGCCGATGTTCGCGAGCACTACGGCATATCGTCCGTGCCGTGTCTTACCTTAAACGGAGAGACGGCGGCTTTCGGCAGTATGGACTTTTCCGCGCTTGAAAAGACGCTTGAGAGCAGACTATAAGAAGCGCTCCCGCTTACTCATTGTTAAAGCTCCGTCTCGTACGGATTTTTCCCCGAAAAATCTGCGCTTGCTTTTCTTAAAAAGCGGCGCAAAAGGTTTTGTAAGGGAAACGCCCGCTTTTGCTCCGTTATCAGAAATTATTGTGCAGCTATTATTCCCAAAAAGCTGCCGGATTTTGCTATATAGGTGCGAAAGAACAGAAATTCTCCGCACAGAGGATTTCTGTTCTGCTTTTACATATTTCTTCTATAAACTGAGGCTTTCCACAAACGACCAAAATCAGAGAGTTAAAGGAACTCAAAGCAATGGCGGAAGAAATCGCAGCGGAGATTATAAGTATTGAAGATATTTTTCCTTTTCGATTTGCTCGTAAATATCTTGACCGAGCGATACCATTCTTTTGTCTTTGGTATGCAACATCAGGTAAATAATTTAATATATTTGTTGACCTTATCAACGAGCGGCCCCTCCCGGTAATTATAATCCGAATAGTTTCTCGGGAATAACTCGGCTATATCCGGCTTGGGCAAATCGCGCCCGTGCCGTATCACATAGTCTATTGCATATGCATATTCACTGACAAAAGCCTGTTCGCTCATACACGCTATCATCGGGCATACTAAATCCGCTATCTGCCAAACCATTTTATGAATCCATTCTGCTTCGGTTTCCGAAACTCTATATTTCTGTATTATATCATAAATTTCCCGAGGAGTTTCCGCACTACCCTCAAAGATGAATTTTTTGTATTTATTCTCGGACAGTTTTTTATACTCCTCGTCTTTGCCTTTATAAACCAAACAAGATATTCTTTCCAGATAATTGGCAGTCAGGAACACCTGAATCATATAGTCGTTGCTGTCAACATCATATATAAAACATCGCAGCAACGATAAAATTGCATCCGTGCCACTTTTCCATAATTCATCTTTAATAGCCTGATAAATAGTTGGTATCTGACCATAATGTAAGTCGGTATATTTCTTGCTCATTTTTGTACCTCTTTCCCTCCTCCGGAGTTAATACATCTCCCAGCTTATGCAATTCAATACTCCTCCTTCTTCGGCTATACTGTTGATGTTTACGGCGACGATTTTTTTATCGAATATTTCCGCTGCTCTTTTTACCGCCGTTTCATCTGGAACGCTTCCGAAAATCGGCAGAAAAATATGCTTTTCGGTTTCAAGAAAATTGAGATAGCTGCCCACGGCGCTTATGCCCGCGGAATCAAAATACGGAAAGTCAACAACAGAAATGCCGTGCTTTTTCAACGACATTTTCACCTTTTGCTCATAACCGTTTTTGTAAGGCGAGGCGTTGCCGATCACCGTGTTTTCGTTCACAAAGCGTACCACGCCGTCTGCGTGACCGGTCATATCATAACGGGACGTAAGTGACGGAATGATTATTATTTCCGCTTCAAGCAATTCTCCGAGCGCAGTCAAAAGAGTGCTTTTGGCATATCCCGGGTTTTCCGAAAACACCCTGTCGGTGATAACGGCTTTTGCTTTTGACGGCGAAAATATAACATTTCCGCCGTCAAGATTGATATTTGAGTATGTAACAGGCAGTGTGAAATGCGGCGCAATATCGGTTTTGAAATTTGTTCTTAATTGCGGATCGTCTGCAAGATAGCTCGGCTCGTACCGAAACGATATATACTTACCGCTTTTTGTTTTAACAGGCATATAATCCCTTGCCCAGATATCCCTTGCTCCGTTAAAAAGAGTGATTTTTTCTTCGGTGTCGGTTAAAGCGGAAAACAGATTTTCCGCCGATAATGAGTATTTGGGGGTGGTTTTTAGAAGGGATGAAAAGTAGAGCATGTTATTGCATTTCCTCGATTTTTTTTGAATTTTCATAATCGTTAATGGCTAATTCCCAATAAATTTCTGTGATCTTAGATTTATTTTCGCAATCAGCAATTTGCTTCTCATTACCTTTTTCTATATTTGACAGAGCAATTCTCCATTGTTTGCCTCTTGCAACTTCTTTTCCGTCAATATTTTCATTTTCAAAACTAAAATCATCATTAGTATTGTTCCACGGATATGCGACAGCAATTTTTGCATCTTTAAAACATTCTTTTTTTAGTCCTTTTCGTTTAAGATATATGCAATGCTTATTATATTTACAGTTACGTTTGCGAAGTACATCGCTATCTGAATTAAAAATATTTGGAACGCTATTAAGTATAGAATTCAATTCGACTTGTTTGCAAAAAGTGTTATTTACTAATGAATTCTTTATTAGGAAAGAGAGATAATATGGCTCATTTTTATCTTTATTCAAAGCCAAGCATATATCGACACCGCCTTTCCTTCCATTACATTTCAAGCCGTTTTTGATGGAATGACGATATAATTCGTTAAATTGTTTTTGGCTTGGCTTCATATGCGTATTGCAATCAGGAAAATTTTTACAATTGTAATAATATGCTTCTATCAAAAGTGGGACTATTGTAATATTCCCAACTTTAATTTCATATTCAGTTATCAATACTTTACCGATTTTTTGAAGAATTTTTATTTGCTCTTCTTTATTTGAGTTATTTTCCAATTCGTTGACAAACTGCTTTAAATCTTCGAGATATTCCATTTTAAATTTCTCCTTTTGTTTTTGATCCATTATACCACGTGCTTAATAAAAATAACAGTGGTTATTCAAATTCTTTTTTGTGCTTCATGAATAAATCAAACATCAAACGAACACTTTTTAGCTGCGTCCAAGAATCAACAACCATCGAGTTATCATCAAGATTGTAAATTTTTGCATGTGGTATCGATAAAAATATTGCCGAGTGCGTTGCAATAACAAATTGATAATTGAAAAATCGCGCAGAAGAAAAGATATAGTCTGCAAGCTTCATCTGATTTTCAAGTGATAAACTGTTTTCCGGTTCATCAAGCAGATAAAGTCCTTCGTTTTCCATTCGCTCTATAAAATACAGCATCGCCGTTTCTCCGTTGGAGTTCTCCTCTTCCTCACGCTCCAATCTTTTTTTCAAAAAGGCAGATTTGCTTTTCAGTGCCTCACATCGGGTGTGCCACCTATCATAATCTTCCAAAGATTGCAGATTTGGACTGCCTGCTCTTATCTCCCAATATTCTTCGTTTACATCTTTTGTTTTGCTGAATAGCTGCTTATTAAACTCTCGTTTTTTCATTGAATGTTTAAAAACATCATCGCTGGTTATAATTCTGCTGTTATGATTAAAAAACTGCGCATATTCTCGAAAATCATCCTCGTTATACTTGCACATATCCAAGTAGTCGTTGAGAAAACGGCCGGAATTGAAAAGAGAGTCACGTTTCAGGTGCAGCTTTTCGGCAATGATATTCAGCGCCGTGGTTTTTCCGCACCCGTTTTCGCCGTAAAGAATCGTGATGCTATCAAATTCTATCTTATTAAGGCTAACATCCGGAAGAACATTGAATGGATAAAAAGAGCCGGTATGAAAGAGAGGACGCCGATCCGCCCCAAGGCTGTCACCGGGATGTAAAAAATTGCATTCCTCAGACAGTGATGGAAATGAAAACCTTTTTAAATAAACCATCTTTTCAATCCTCATTTTATTCTTTGTCAATAGGACATATCCCAACTGACGCAGTGCAAGCCACCACCGTCAGCGGCAATGTTCGGAATCTTTACAGGTTCAACCGGCTTTGAAAACAACTTCTTGGCGGCAGCCACAGTTCTTGCGTCTGCATTGATACCGAATACGGGCAAAAACACCGCTTCATCGGTTTCGAGATAATTCAAATAGCACCCACCGCTTCTGTCATCAGTCGGTGCGAACGGAAATTCTAAAATATCAAAGCAGCGATATTGCAGTGCCGTTTTTTACTGCCGATTAAAGCCGTCCGTTTCCAAAGCTTCATTACATAAAACTGTTTGATTATCTAAAAGTGAACCATAGTGTCTGCGTGACCGGTCATATCGCTTTCAAGCGACGGAATAATAATTATTTCTGCTTCGAGCAAATTTTCAAGCTCTAATAAAAGAGTATTCTTGTCATATTCGGGATTTTCCGAAAACACCCTGTCGGTGATAACGGCTTTTGCCTTAGACGGCGAAAATACAACATTTCCGTCGTCAAGATTGATGTCGGAATATGTAATTCGGCAGAGCAAAATGCGGCGCAATATCAGCTTTGAAATCTGTCCTTAATTGCAGGTCTGCTGCAAGATAGCTCGGCTCATAACGAAACGATATATACTTACCGCTTTTTGTTTTAACCGGCATATAATCCCTTGCCCGGATGTCCTTTGCTCAATCAAAAAGAGTGAAATTTTCTCCGCTGTCGGATAAAGCGGAAAACAGATTTTCCGCCGATAATTAATATTTTGGATTGGGTTTTAGAAGTGATGAAAAATATAATCTCATCTTTAAATTCTCCAAATCCTTTTGATAATCTCATTATTTAGAAGTAACTACAGCAGAATAGTTGAATTTTAAAAGTTCAATGCTATCTATGTTTACTCTCTTTTCCGTAGTAAATGAGGGAGTGTCAATTATATCGGTCAAAAGCAGAGAACATCCACAAAGAGAAAACTTTCCATGGCAATCGCAATAATCGGGTTTACTCTTGTACAAATGCAATTCCTTTGCTATGCCGTCAGGTCCAAAGCAAATTCCGTTTTCGTCTTGAATTTTCTTTATAAGAACATTGTCAGAGTAAACATTATCAGTGACCGACAAAAGCAATTGACCGCCATATACACACCATGTCCCCGGTGTTGAAAACAATGGCGCGGAAACGGCTTTTTGCGCTTCAACCTTTGTCTTTTCAGCACCATAACATATTTTCTTTCCTTTATCATCGTATTCGTCATGGTAATAAGCTTCTGTGGATGTAATTGTATATTTTTTTATTCGTTTGCCATACTTAAAAGAAATTGTCGCTCCCAACAAACCTTTGGCAACAACAGCGGCATCTTCCTTAAAAAAATCTTGTGTTAATTTGCTCATTTTAAATTTCTCCTTTTGTTTTTTCTATTATATCACACTCTTAAATAGTAATCAAGTTCTAACTCTTTAATCATTTTTTTAAATTCATAGTGAATCCTCCTGCCGGTCTTTTTTCTGCTTAGTATACCACACTTTATAATAAGACCTAATTATAAAATATGAAAAATATCACGCCGCAAAAATCAATCCCAGACTCTTAAAATAACAACAGGACCGGTGCCGGAAATTCTGCGTCTGCCGATTTTGATCTTGTAGGATTGATACGGCTCGACGTTCAGCTTTTGAACGGCTTCTCTTTTTGAAAGCTCTTTTACAAGCTGTGCTGTGGACACCATGGACAGATCAGACACTATATCCCTATATGTTTGTGAATCTATATTCGTAATGTTGTCTGTGCCGCTTGTTTCGCTATTTTGATTGTTTGATTTTGCGAGTGAGTTTACTGTCTTATACTGCTTCAGCACCTTCAGTATTTCC
>CAKSEI010000037.1 GCA_934446285.1 uncultured Eubacteriales bacterium
GAGAAATCCTATATATCCGTTTTTGCAGCTCGGAGCATATATCTCCGTCGAAAAGAGAACGGCATCGGTCGCGGTGTCCTTTACACTCACGCCGACCTTCCCGCTCCCGAGATCGCACAGCCATACGTTCCTCGCGCCTGACTCATCCGCACCTGCGGACAGTACCTCTCCCGCGGGCGCTGCACAGACATCGGCGAGCTGCGAATCGGGGTCGGATAAATCTTTTACACTCAAGCGCGCCCCCTCTGTTCCCACGGTGACGGAGTAAAGTCTGCTCCCTTTGAGCATTACCGGTCTTTGCGCGTCAAGGTAGACATTGCGGTGTACGGTTGTTCCGTTCACGGCGTAAATGCCGTATATCCCGTATCCCGAGATATTTCCCTCGCCGTCCCCCACCGTATATACCGCCGCGCGGTCATCGTAAACGTCAAAGACGGTGGGAAGCTTTCCCTCCGACGCCTGATATACTATCTGCGTTTCGAGATTTCTGTTGTAAATGAGCAGGTCGGCGTTATCTTTGTCATAGCCGAGGTGGTAGCTGCTGTTTACGAGGTTTACACCCTTTGACGACACATCCGAATTTACACTCTGACTTTTCGGATTAACGATACCGTTACTCTTGTCTATCTGAGCGGTCACGCGCAGACGGTAAAAGCGACCGTCCTCGCTCTGACCGTAGCGCAGGTCGCCGTTCTTCAGGCTCTCTCTGCCGAGCATATCGTAGCGCGAAGTATACGGCACTGCTTTTGTTATATCAATTTCCGTGACACAGCCGTCAAAGGTATTTTTCAATCCGTCATGCACCTTGCCCTGAACGCGCGGGTCGTCCGACACCGTTTCGAGCGCGTGCGACAGCCTCTGCGTCACGTCCGCAGCCCGCGAAATGTCGGCAAGGTGTCTTGTCCCGTCCGGATAAACGTATTCGGTTACTATGTAGCTTTTTTCCGCCGTCTCACGCCATCTTGAGAAGCACATGTCAAAGCTGTCGCTCAGCTCCGACGTGCGCATTATCTCATCGACGGTCAGCGGCTGATGAAAGCCGAGCATATCGGAGTAGCGCTCTATCCACATCCCGCCCGCATCTTCGTCCGAGACTCCCTCGAGCACGGCGTCGTCCTCACGTATCTTCCGAAGAAGCCCGCTCTGCGTGTCCTCCTCCTGTGCCGTGCCGCATGAAGCGAGCAGCCCGAGCGTCATCAGGCAGAAAAGCAGCATTAAAAATATTTTTTTCATTTCTCAGTTCCGAGGAAAAGCTCCCCGACCTTCCATACATCTCCCGCACCCATGGTGAGCACAAGGTCTCCGGGGCGCGCGTTTTCGCAAAGATATTCTTTTATTTTGTCAAAGCCGCCGACATACCGTCCGTTCTCCGTCGCAGCTGCGAGCAGAGCCGAGGACATACCGAGCGTATCCGTCTCGCGCGCGGGGTAGATATCGGCAAAGATAACCTCGTCCGTGTCGCGGAAACCCGTTGAAAATTCGTCGAAAAGCTCCTTTGTCCGCGAAAAGGTATGCGGCTGAAAAACGGTAAACACCCTGCCGTAGCCGAGGTCCTTTACCGCACCGAGCGTAGCGCGTATCTCGGAGGGGTGGTGAGCATAGTCGTCATAGACGTCGATACCGTTTACGCAGCCTTTTTTCTCAAAGCGTCTGTGCGCTCCGCGAAAAGCCCCGAGAGCTTCTCCGACCGCCGTCCCGTCGACTCCGCTCGCATAAGCCGCCCCCGCCGCCGCAAGGGCATTGAGCATATTATGCCTGCCGGGCACCTGCAGACGGACGCTGCAATAAAGCTCTCCGAAGGCGTAAATATCAAACTCCGCGCACCCCCGCTCGGTTTTTACACCCTCCGGGTGAATGTCAAAGGAGGAGTCGCCGCCGAAAGTTATCCTTCTACCGCCGAAGTCCGCGATAACGCGCATGGCCCTTTCGTCCTCGCCGCAGGCAACCACCGTTCCCGCGGTCCTTATGCTGCGGCGGAAGCTGTCCTCGGTCTGCTCCATGCTGTGAAAATAATCCACGTGGTCGCGGTCTATATTAAGTATCACCGCCGTATCGGGTGAAAAGGAGAGAAACGAATCCTTATATTCGCACGCCTCATAAATAAAGTGACTGCGTCCGCCGAGTCTGTATGCCCCGCCTAGGGAGCGCAGCTCCGCGCCGAGAGAAGCCGTCGGGTCAAGCCCCGCGTGCACGAATATCTCCGTGAGCATAGCGGAGGTCGTACTCTTCCCGTGCGTGCCCGAGACGCCTATCCTCTCGCCGTATTTCAGCATGATAAATCCGAGAAACTCCGCGCGCGAATACACGGACACTCCGTGCGACAGAGCCGCCGCAAGCTCGGGGTTCTCCGCGTCGACCGCAGCCGTATATACAACCGCATCGGGAGAAAAGGCAAGTATATTTTCCGCCTTATGACCCTTATATACCGTAATGCCGCGCTCGGCGAGCGCCGCCGTCTGTTCGTTCTCGCCCCTGTCGCTGCCGGCGACTGCGCAGCCGTGCGCGAGCGCGAAAACGGCAAGCCCGGACATGCTTATCCCGCCGATACCAATAAAATATATTTTACCCGCCCTCTCAAGAGGTGTATAATCGATTTTAGTATTCATAATCCGCCTTTATCTGAACATACCCGTTCAATTATATATTATATTCTCTATTTCACAGAATGTAAATAGAAAATTTTAAAAAACTCTATGTGAGAGTTGAATATTTTACACAATAAAATCTTATAATAATGTCAATAAAAGCGAACCTGTTGGTAGCTGAATCGGCGTCAGCCGACGGCAAGGAGGTACAGACATGCAGATAACCGACATTAAGGTACGAAAGATATTTGACGACGAAGAGAGCCCGATGAAGGCTATTGTTTCCGTCACATTTGACGCGGAGTTCGCACTTCACGACATCAAGGTGATATATGCGAAGGACAAATACTTCATAGTTATGCCCTCGCGCAAGAATGCCGACGGTTCGTTCCGCGACATAGCCCATCCCATAACGGCTGAATTCAGACACAGACTCGAGGACGCCGTGCTCGAGGCATACCGCACGGCACTCGCCGAGGCAGAGAGCGCAGACGCAGAGCCCGACGAAACGGAAATATAAAAAGCCGAAAAATTTCCTCAAAACCTATACGAAAAACCACGAAAAACCGCACCGCGAACACCCGCGCTGCGGTTTTCTTTATTTTCCCGCTGCCATGTTATGCCGCTCTTGACAAAAATGCGCCGCTCTGAAAAAAACATATAAGATAACCGACATGCACGACGGGCAGTTTTGTCGAAATCGGTAATCACGACGAACGCCGAAAAATAACGACATATACTGCAAGCTTTGGCAAGTGCAAGCACAGTGGAATGAAGCTGACGATACCGGCATAGCGGTAAACGAAGCAAAAATATAAAAAGTAAGAAAACCGCTAAATTTTATAGAAGATTGCAGAAATTCGCCTTGTAAAATCCGCGTCATATGTTTCTTTATTCTATCCATATGACATATAATTTTGCTATTGACAAAAAATCGCAAATAATATATAATCAAATCGAAGCTACGGCATATGTATTTTCTTTTTCGTCAAACCGATGATTTTACTTAAATACAAACAGGAGTTATTGAAAAAATGAAAAAGAACAGCAGGCGGACAAGTTTCTTCTTTTTGGTTAAAATATATCTTCAATATGCAAAAGGGTGGTTTTTTGTCGTTTGTCTGAGCACGCTTTTATTCCCGCTGATGGCATACATCGATGTGGTGATTTTGCGTGATGCCGTTGACTTTCTCGGCTCGGGGCAGGAGCTTTTCGTTGCGATACGCACGATGCTTGTCTGGCTTGCCGTTTATATAGGTATCGTTATTCTTAATTCCGTACTTGAGCTTTATTTGGGCGAGAATATGAATACGATTATCTCAAACAAAATAAACCGAAAAATCTATACTCAGGTTTTAAAGACGGATTACAGGTATTTTGACAGAACCGATTTTTATAACGATTATACATGGACTTTGAACAGCTTTTATTCGCAAACCTTTTCTTCCGTTCAAATGATATGGCAGTTTTTAATGTTTTTATTCACCATCGGGACTATCGGAACATTGATGCTGTCGATGGATTGGGTTGTGCTTGTCCTCGTCGTCGTTTCCGTTGTGATATCCGTTGTTATCAAGAACGTCTTAAATAAAGAGGACTTTGATAAAAAGAAAGAATCTCTGCTGCCGCAGCGAATTTTAGGCTATGTCCAACGGGTTTTTTACATAAAAGATTACGCCATGGGAATTAAGACAACCGGGGTAAAGAAGCTTTTGCTCGAAAAGTACGACGAGTCCACCGCCGAGTTGTCCGACGTAATAAAAAAGCACCGCGGCAAGGTTACCCTTTTGTCCGTGCTGAACGGAGCAGCCGTCTACGGTATTAAAGTTGCGACCGTCCTGTATCTTGTTATACAGGTATACAATAACAATATAACGCTCGGCGAATTCACGGCATTGTTTTACGCATCAATCAACCTGAAGTCTCAGTTAGACCAATTCGGCGGATTGATTAACAGGATGAAAAACTTAAATTTGTATACGGACAGCATCCGAGAGTTCTTTGCCTTGCCCTCTGAAATCGAAAATTCCGAGGACGGTGAGCTTCTCGACGACCGTCCGCTGTCACTAAGATTTGATAATGTCGGATTTCGGTATCACGAGGATTCCGACGCGGTATTAAACGGCATTGATTTTTCCGTAGAACCCGGAGAAAAAGTAGCCATTGTAGGCAGGAACGGTGTGGGAAAAAGTACAATCGCAAAATTAATCCTGCATCTGTACAAGCCGTCGACGGGAAATATTTATGTAAATAATAAGCCGATAGACTCCTATGACGTCTGCGACCTGAGAAAACATATAGGCGCAGCGTTTCAGGACAGTATGCTGTATGCCTTTAATGTAAAAGAAAATATCGCAGTGTACAATGAGAACATATCGGAAAATGAGCTTAATTCAATATTGAGCGAAACAGGCCTTGACGGCGTTCTTAAGAAGAACAAGGCGTCGTATAATTCGGCGCTCACACGTGAGTTAGACGATAACGGAATAGAATTATCAGGCGGCGAGCAGCAGCTGATTGCCGTTGCCCGCGTTTTGACAAAAAAATTCGGTCTGCTGGTGTTCGACGAGCCGTCATCATCGCTTGACCCTATCAAAGAACATGATTTATCAAAAATGATTATGGAGGGGACGGGTGACGCCACGGTTATCCTGATTTCGCACAGGCTGTCCTCGGTCAGAAGTGCCGATAAAATATTGTTCATAGAGAACGGAAAAGTAATCGAATGCGGTTCTCATTCGGAGCTTATGAAGCTAAACGGCAAGTATTGCGAGATGTACAATATTCAGGCAGAGGGATATCTCGAAGACTAACGGAAAAAGAAAAACACTATACGGTTTTATTCACGGGCGGCAGCAATGCCGCCCCTGCTGTATTTACATCACGGTTTTTTTGTGATATAATTATTTGATAAGCATTATACGCTCATGCAGCCTGAGTCTGTGGGAGAAAAATCCGCAGGCTCGGCGTAATTCCGTATAATGCCGTACAGAATATGTACAGGATATATTTATAGGATTTTTCAGAGAATTTCTTACTTTACAAGTGCACAGCGTAGGAGGTGAGGATTTGCCGGACAAGTTCATTTTGCATTCGGATTATAAGCCTATGGGCGATCAGCCGCAGGCAATAGAAATGCTTGCGCGCGGCGTAAAAAGCGGCGAACGGGCGCAGACCCTGCTCGGAGTCACCGGTTCCGGTAAGACCTTTACAATGGCTAATATCATTGCCAATGTCAACCGTCCCACACTGGTGCTCGCCCACAATAAAACCCTTGCCGCACAACTTTGCAGTGAATTCAGAGAATTTTTTCCCGAAAACGCTGTTGAGTATTTTGTATCCTACTACGACTACTATCAGCCTGAGGCATATATCCCCGGCAAGGATATCTATATAGAAAAGGACTCCGCAATCAACGACGAGATAGACAAGCTGCGCCACAGCGCCACAAGCGCCCTCTTCGAGCGGCGCGACGTTATAATAGTGGCGAGCGTATCGTGTATATATACCCTCGGCGACCCGCAGGAGTATTCGTCGCTTGTCGTGTCCGTCCGCCCCGACCAGACGCTCGATCGCGATAATTTTATCGAGAAGCTTATCTCGATAAAATACGAGCGCAATGACATAAGCCTCGAGCGCGGGCGCTTCCGCGTGCGCGGAGATATCGTTGACGTTTTCCCTGCAGGAAGTGACAAGAAGGTGCTGCGCGTTGAATTTTTCGGCGACACGGTTGACCGCGTGACCGAGATAGATGCCCTCACGGGTCAGCTGCTCTCTCATCTGAGCTATGCGGCGGTATTTCCCGCCACGCACTACGCAGTCTCGGACGACAAGCGCGAAGCGGCACTCAAGGATATTTACGACGAGATGATCGAGCGCGCCGCATGGTTTCGCTCGCAGAATAAGCTTATAGAGGCGCAGCGCATTGAGGAACGCACGAAATACGATATAGAGATGATTCGCGAGGTCGGATTTTGCTCCGGGATAGAGAACTACTCGCGCGTGCTTTCGCGCAGGGAGCCGGGGTCGACCCCGTACACGCTGCTCGATTACTTTCCCGATGACTATCTGCTCTTTGTGGACGAGAGCCACGTGACCCTGCCGCAGGTACGCGGCATGAGCGGAGGGGATGCGGCGCGCAAAAAAAATCTGATAGACTACGGCTTCCGTCTGCCGTCCGCCGCCGACAACCGGCCGCTTTTCTTCGATGAATTCGAGAAGAAAATAAATCAGGTTATCTTCGTCAGTGCAACCCCCGCCGAATATGAAAAAACGCACAGCTCGGTGACCGCCGAGCAGCTGATACGACCGACGGGACTGCTCGACCCGCAGACGGAAATACGTCCGATAGAGGGTCAGGTCGACGACGTAATGGGCGAGGTAAGAGAGCGCGCAAGGATAGGCGAACGCACCCTTATCACGACTCTTACCACGCGCATGGCTGAGGACCTCACCGAATACTTTGAGGAGAACGGAATACGCGTAAAATACATTCACCATAAGGTCGACACCATGGAGCGAATGGAGATAATAAGGGATTTGCGTCTCGGTGTCTTTGACTGTCTCGTGGGCATAAACCTGCTGCGCGAGGGGCTTGACATACCCGAGGTGTCGCTCGTAGCCATTCTCGACGCGGACAAGGAGGGACTGCTGCGCAGTGAGACAGCGCTTATCCAAACCATAGGACGTGCCGCGCGAAACGCGAACGGAAAGGTCATAATGTACGCAAACAAAGAGACATCCGCCATACGCACCGCGGTAAAGGAAACGGCGCGCCGCCGTGCGATACAGCAGGCATACAACGAGGCGCACGGAATAATTCCGAAAACGATAGTAAAGGATGTACGCGACCTTATCGAGATAGGCTCGGTCACCCCCGATAGCAAAAAGCCCGTCGAGGTCAAAAAAATGTCCGCGCGCGAGCGCGCAGAGACCGTAGAGCGGCTGCGCAGGGAAATGAAAGAGGCAGCTGCGCTTCTCGAATTTGAAAAGGCTGCATTCTTACGCGATGAGATAAAGAAATTAGAGAGGAAATAATGGCGTCTGACAATATAGTTCTGCGCGGAGTACGCGTACACAACCTGAAAAATATAGATTTAACAGTTCCGCGAAATAAACTTGTCGTATTCACGGGTCTTTCCGGCTCGGGTAAAAGCTCGCTTGCCTTTGACACGATATATGCGGAGGGGCACAGGCGCTTTGTAGAGTCGCTGTCGTCATATGCAAGGCAGTTTCTCGGTCAGCTTGATAAGCCGGATATAGATTCGATAGACGGACTTTCCCCCGCCATATCCATAGACCAGAAAACAACATCAAAGAACCCCCGCTCGACCGTGGGAACGGTCACCGAGATATACGACTACCTGAGGCTTCTGTACGCGCGCGTCGGCGTGCCGCACTGCCCGGTATGCGGTAAGGAAATACGTCAGCAGACTACCGAGCAGATAATAGAGCGCGTGACCTCTCTTCCCGCGGGGACAAAATTTACGGTTCTCGCGCCCGTCGTGCGCGACAAAAAGGGTATGCACGAGAAGGTGCTGCAGGACGCCGTGAAAAAGGGCTTTGCCCGCGTGCGCATAGACGGGATAATGTACTCTCTCGACGAGGAGATAAGCCTTGACAAAAATCTCAAGCATTCAATCGACATCGTAGTCGACCGCCTTGTGATAAAGGACGGCATACGCACGCGCCTCACCGACAGCATAGAGACTGCGCTGCGTCTGACCGACGGTACGCTCACGGTAGCGACTACGGACGGGGAGGAGCTTTCCTTTTCTCAGAAATATGCGTGCGAGGAGCACGGCTTCTCCGTCGGGGAGCTTGAGCCGCGCATGTTTTCTTTCAATGCGCCGATAGGTGCGTGCCCGCACTGCCTCGGCATAGGTGAGAGTCGCCACGTGTCCTTTGACATTGTTGTCCCCGACAAGAGCCTTTCGCTGCGCGGGGGCGCAATACAGGTAAACGGGTTTAAGACTCAGGACGAGCACACGTGGAACGGTCCGCTCTTCGCGGCGGTCGGCAAGCGCTACGGCTTTACCCTTGATACCCCCATAAAGGATTACTCAAAGAAAGCGCTGCACGTGCTTAAATTCGGCGACGGAAGTCACATATACGACGTCGTGAGATATTTTGACAACACTTCCCGTCGGCAGAGAGTGACCTTTGACGGCATAATCGGCATGATGCAGAGCCGATACGAGCAAAACCCAAAAATGTACGAGTACTACGAGCAGTTTATGACGGAGGAGCCTTGCCCCGTCTGCCACGGTGCGCGTCTCAACGAGACCATGCTCGCGGTCACTGTAGGAGGCAAGAATATAGACGAATTCTGCCGTATGAGCATAACGGATGCCCTTGATTTTATAACAAAAATCGACTTCACCGAGAGTGAGCGCGTTATCGCAAAGGAGATTGTAAAGGAGATAAAGGCGCGGCTGTCATTTCTTGAGAGCGTCGGGCTTGAATATCTGACTCTTTCGCGCATGGCGGGAACTCTCTCGGGAGGAGAAGCGCAGAGAATACGGCTCGCCACTCAGATAGGCAGTGCGCTCATGGGCGTGCTTTACGTGCTTGATGAGCCGAGCATCGGACTGCATCAGCGCGACAACTATAAATTGATAAACACGCTGAAGGCTCTGCGCGACGCGGGAAACAGCGTCATCGTCGTCGAGCATGACGAGCAGACCATGCTCGAGAGCGACTATATAGTCGATATAGGTCCGGGCGCGGGCACTCTCGGCGGCAGAGTCGTCGCCGCGGGCACTCCGCGTCAGGTCATGAAGAATAAAAATTCTATTACGGGCGCTTACCTCTCGGGCAGACGAAAGATAGAGCTGCCCGAGAAACGCCGCGAGGGCAACGGACACTTTCTCTCGGTATACGGCGCGCGCGAGCACAATCTCAAGGGTATCGACGTTAGCTTTCCTCTCGGAACATTTACCTGTGTCACGGGGGTCTCGGGCTCGGGCAAGAGCAGCCTTGTAAACGGAATAATATACAAGGCGCTCGCACGCACGCTCAACCGCGCCTACGCTTATCCCGGGCCTCACGACAGGATAACGGGCACGGAGTATCTCGATAAGGTTATCGCGATAGACCAAAGCCCCATCGGGCGTATGCCCAGCTCCAACCCTGCGACGTATACGGGGCTCTTCAACGATATAAGAAACCTTTTCGCTCAGACAAAGGATGCAAAGGCACGCGGATATAAGCCGGGACGTTTCTCCTTTAACGTCAAGGGCGGCAGGTGCGAAATGTGTGAGGGCGACGGAGTAAAGAAGATAGAAATGCACTTCTTACCCGATGTCTATGTAACCTGCGACGCCTGCAAGGGCAGGAGATACAACAAGGAAACGCTCGAATGCAAGTACAAGGGCAAGAGCATCGCGGATGTACTCGAGATGACGGTAAACGAAGCGGTGGAGTTTTTTGACTCCGTACCGAAGATACGTGACAGACTTAAAACCCTCTGTGACGTGGGACTCGGATATATAACGGTAGGTCAGCCCGCGACGACCCTCTCGGGAGGCGAGGCACAGCGCGTCAAGCTCGCAACCGAGCTTTCAAAGCGTTCGACGGGCAAGACGGCTTATATTCTCGACGAGCCGACAACGGGACTTCACGCTGAGGATGTGCGCAAGCTTATTGAAGTCATCCAGCGACTGTGTGACCTCGGTAACACCGTTATAGTGATAGAGCATAACCTTGAGCTTATCAAGACTGCAGATTATATAATAGATTTAGGGCCCGAGGGCGGCAGCGGAGGCGGCACGGTAGTCGCGACGGGCACACCTGAGCAGATTGCCGAATGCCCCGACTCATACACGGGAGTTTTCTTGAAAAAAGCTCTCGAATGGAGCAGACGCGAGCCGGAAAACGAATAGAATATATCGGAGGTAGATAACTATGCATATACAGGAATCCGGGGAGATGTACCTTGAGACGATACATGTCCTGTCAAAAAAAGGTCCGGTGCGCTCGATAGACATATGCGCTTATATGGGATTCTCGAAGCCGAGCGTCAGCCGAGCGGTAAAGCTGCTGAAAAACGGCGGATACATAGAGGTCGACGGCTCGGGATATATAACGCTCACGGACATAGGGCTTGAGGTCGCGGTAAAGATTTACGAGAGACATACGGTTCTAACGCGCGTGCTCACCGACCTCGGCGTAAACCCCGAGGTTGCAGCCGAGGACGCCTGCAAATTAGAGCACGACATAAGCTCGGAATCATTTGAGGCAATCAAACGCTACGTGCACAAAAAAACGGGCAAGGCGGAGTAATCCGCCCGCCCGCGCCCCGCGCCGCCGTACCCTCCGCTCCGTGCGCTGCTTTCTTCTTGCGTGAACAAAGAGCGCGGGAGATTTATAAATGTCAGCTCGTGTCATCCGATGCCGCAACACGCACCGTAGCTTTTGTGTCCGAACAAAATAAAATGAATATTTCGTCAAACACTTCTTGACATACACCGTTCACTGTGGTATAATATCACGGTACGAAATGTGTGCATCTGGGTGTGGCGCAGTTGGTAGCGCGCTACCTTGGGGTGGTAGAGGCCGCTGGTTCAAGTCCAGTCACTCAGACCAA
>CAKSEI010000038.1 GCA_934446285.1 uncultured Eubacteriales bacterium
GACGCTACTGTGGCTCAGTCGGTAGAGCGCATCCTTGGTAAGGATGAGGTCGCCGGTTCGATTCCGGCCAGTAGCTCCAAAGCCCCAAAGACAAAAGTCTTTGGGGCTTACTTATTACCTCTTCACTATTCAATTCGCTTATCGGCTCTATTCTGATTTTCAGTATCGGCATAAATCTCTGCCTTGGCAAAAAGCTGTGTATAGCAAATATGCTTCCCTACGCTCTGCTCGCCGTGGGTGAGGCGTTTCTGCCGTGAAGTTTTTAGAGCGCAAGAGGCGTTTTTTACCGTAAAAAAGCAAAAAGCAAGCGCTGCTTGACAAAATTCCAAACCCATTACATTGCTTTTTCGATGTCTTTTGTGCTATAATTTCTAAAAAAGTAAGAAAGTGACACAAGGCAATGCAAACCATTTCAGATAATATCAGAAATCTCCGAAAAGCAAGCAATATGTCTCAGGATGAGTTAGCCGAGAAATTAGGCGTCTCGCGGCAGAGCGTCAGCCTCTGGGAAACGGGACAGACGCAGCCAACCATAGACAATATAGTAGCCCTCGCAAAAATCTTCGGCACGACCTCCGATGCGATTCTCGCCACAGACGCAGAGACGGAGAGCAAGACCGATCTGCCCGCCGTCAAGACGGCTCCGGAAGAGAGCGGCAAAAGCAAAAAAATTCCCGTCCGCCGTATAGTAATCGCAGCCTCTGCCGCCCTTATCATCGCGGGCATAGCTTTATGCATAATACTTATAAAAAATTCAGAAAAGCAGAGTACCGACGGCGGAGATATACCCGAGGATAATTCCATATCCGAGGCAGAGCCGTCAGAGAAAAAGACAGAGCCGACCCAGCATGTCACAGGCTCAGTGAGCACCTCCTCACCCGCGTCGACCGCGGGCGAAAGCGAAAATACGGAAAGCACGGAAAACACGAACGCGGACTTTGACACGCCCGAGCCGACCTTTTACGATAACGGCAATGCCGGCACGGTAAGCGTCCCGCCGACAGAGCAGGCCCCGAGTGCGGAGCAAGGTCCGAGTGCGGAGACGCCCGTAAGCACTTTTGACCTTTTCTCATATTGCAAAAGCTATGCAATCGCAATCGGCAATCTGAACGGTGATGTCTGCATGTATCAACAGCCCGCCTCACGCTACGGAGGCTACAACAACGAGTATTTCTCGATATCCTACTGGGGTGACAGCGATATGGTGGAATTCTGCCTGCACTGCCCTCTCGATGACACGCTGAGCATAAACTTCTATCTGCGCATGAGGGGCGGCTACGACGGAAAGTACGAATATCTATCGTCGAAATACTACAGAGACAACGGACAGAGCCTGCGCAGCACCACGGGCATGATTGACCCCTCCGTATTCTCAGACTCATATCCGCTGAGCTGCGATCTGTACGAGGGCAGCGCGAGCGGTCGGGATGAATTCATGGAGGAGAGCAGAGTCGGCATGTGTGACCTCATACGCCTGTTAAAAAACTTTGTCGCCACGGAGGGTATGGAGTGCGGTTTCTCCGCTTTTGACTTTGTGAACTTCTGATTTTTTTCGGTATATTTTACAAAACTGTTGAAAATTTTCACCCGACGTGATATAATGAAAGAGTGAAAAGGGGATGACACCCATAAGAAAAAACAGTTTTCGCAGGCAAATCAATGAGAGGGGGAGAAACCCATAGCAAAAAACATTATCGTCATTGATGAACAAGGACATGAATATGAAGCGACCTACCCGAAGAGGGCTGATGGTCTTGTAAAAGCCGGCAGGGCACGCTTCGTTGGTGAAAACAAAATATGCCTTGCGTGTCCCCCGGGCTGTATAACGGAGGATAACAAAATGACTAATAACGAAATAACCGAACGCGCAGAGGCTGCCGCAAGAGAGGCAGCGGAGTACACCGAGGCTTTTAAGGCTGCTTACGCGCAGCAAAAACCCGAAATCAAAGAAAAAGAGCCGAGCGCTGCCGAAATCTTCAAGAAGATGTCGGAATTGCAGCATATCATGAGCGACACTGCATCGATGGAACAGCTAATCACGGTTGTTGACTCAGGCGACTGGGACGAGGATGCGGTCGCAGAGATATGCGGAGTTTACAAGGCGTGTGAGGATAACTTCCGCCGCCTGCTCGAATTGTACGAGAGAATGTACTCGGACACAAAGAGCCTTTGAGCGGATTTTTCGCAGAATCAAACCGTTTCGGCTTATACAAAATGGAAGAGAAACTCCGACGGGGTTTCTCTTTTTTTGCGTCATTTGCCCCGCTTGCGAATTTTTTACGGCTTTCTCCGAATGACCGCGGGAAGCTTATAAAAAAGGAAACGCGACGCGTATAAAAGAAAAATAATTATTAAAATTTTAAATTTGCCACGCACCCCTTGAAAAATACAAAAATAGATGATATTATTATATCAGTCGACGGAAGCGGCGCTTTTTCACCGTTTATCGACTTATGTACTGCTAAAATCGGAGGTTTAGAAGTTATGAAATTTGAAAAAATCGGACTTTTCGCTGCCGGATTTCTTTTCGGCACTGCGGGTGTAAAAATATTGTCAAGCAGGGACGCAAAAAAGGTATATGTCCGCACGACGGCTGCCGCTCTGCGTGCCAAGGAATGCGTTATGACTACGGTCACAACGGTAAAGGAGAACGCAGGCGATATCCTTGCCGAGGCAAAAGAGCTTAACAGTCAGGACGAAACCGCGGAAGAAATCGTTGAGGACTCCTCCGAGCCTGCACAAGCTGAAGAATAATGATACACGGGAGTCGCCTGCTTAAAGACAAAGGCGGCTTCCTTTCGTTTTCCCCGGAGGTCTTTTCCATATGAAATTTGCAATATTGCACGAAACACGCGGGCGTATGCGCATACGCCTTTATATTTCGCGCCTGAGCATGAGTCAGGCGGACGCGGTGCAGACGTATATAAAATCTCTGCCCGGTATCGACGACGTGAAGGTATACGACCGCACGTGCGACGCCGTTATATATTACTCCGCGTCAAGGGCGGGAGCGGTAAAACAGCTTGCCGCCGTACCGCTCGCGAGTGCCCTTAACTGCCCCGTGCCCGAGCACAGCACGAGAGCGCTCAACCGTGAGTTTGAGGACAAGCTCGTCGGCTCTCTCTTCAGACGTTATGTGCTCAGGTGGTTTTTGCCGCTGCCCGTGCGCGCGGTGATAACGGGACTGCGCTCCGTAAAATACATACGTGCGGGGCTTGAGGCGCTCATTCACGGCTCGCTCACCGTATCGGTGCTCGACGCCGCAGCCGTATCCGTCTCGCTTATACGCGGCGATATAGGGACTGCCTCATCCGTCATGTTTATGCTCGGACTGGGTGAAATCCTCGAGGACTGGACGCATAAAAAATCCGTCGCCGACCTCGCGGGAGCTATGTCGCTGAATGTCGACAAGGTATGGCTGAAGAAGGACGGCAGCGAAGTACTCATAGGTGTAAACGAGGTCTGCGAGGGTGACGAAATAGTCGTTCGCGCGGGCAATGTCATACCGCTCGACGGTACGGTAGTCGCGGGCGAAATAATGGCAAATCAATCGTCAATGACGGGCGAATCTCTGCCCGTACCGAAAAAAGAGGGCAGCTACGTCTACGCGGGCACGGTCGCCGAAGAGGGCGAATGCGCCGTGCGCGTCGACAATACCGCGGGCAGCGGCAGATACGACAGGATAGTACGCATGATTGAGCAGTCGGAGAAGCTCAAGTCGACGACCGAGGACAAGGCGTCACGCCTCGCCGACAGGCTCGTTCCATACACTCTCGGCGGCACGCTGCTCACTTATCTTTTGACGCGGAATGTCATAAAAACGCTTGCGGTGCTCATGGTCGACTTTTCGTGCGCACTCAAGCTGTCCATGCCCATAACCGTTCTCTCGGCGATGAGAGAATGCAGCGGATATAAAATATCGGTAAAAGGCGGGCGATTCCTTGAGGCAATGGCAAAAGCCGATACAGTCGTTTTCGACAAGACGGGAACTCTCACATACGCGTCTCCGAAGGTTGCACGGATAGTCACGTTCGGAGACAAAAATGAGGAAGATATGCTGCGTCTCGCCGCCTGCCTTGAGGAGCATTATCCGCATTCCATGGCAAATGCCGTAGTGGATGAGGCTGCAAGACGCGGTTTAAGTCACGACGAATACCATTCGCATATAGAATATGTCGTCGCACACGGAATATCGAGCACGGTCAACGGCGAGAAGGTCATCATAGGCAGCGCGCACTTTGTCTTTGAGGACGAGGGGTGCGTTATTCCCGACGGCGAACAGACAAAGTATGATTTGCTCCCGAGCGAATATTCGCATCTTTATCTTTGTATATCCGGTGTTCTTGCCGCAGTAATATGCATCCACGACCCGTTGCGCCCCGAGGCTGCGGACGCGATAAAGGCACTTCACGCCGCGGGGATAAAGAATATAGTGATGATGACGGGTGACAACGCGCGCACGGCTGCGGGCATCGCGAAGAAGGTCGGAGTAGACGACTTCCGCGCGGGAGTTCTGCCCGAGGATAAAGCGGAATTTGTCAAGAAGGCAAAAGCCTACGGTCACACGGTCGTAATGATAGGCGACGGAGTGAACGACTCCCCCGCCCTGTCAGAAGCTGACGTCGGAATAGCGATAAACACGGGCGCAGCCATAGCAAAGGAAATAGCCGACATCACCGTGTCGTCCGAAAATCTCTTTGAGATAGTGACACTGCGCGAGATAAGCGCGGCTCTCATGGAGCGCATCAACTCAAACTACAGGTTCATAGTGTCCTTTAACACAATGCTGATAATCCTCGGCGTTACGGGAATTATACAGCCGACGACCTCCGCCTTACTGCACAATATGTCGACGCTCGGCATAAGTCTGAAGAGCATGACAAACCTGCTCGACGCGGAGTCCGGTGACACAGCCTCCCGTGAGATATCCCGCAGGAGCCCTACGAAAACTTCAATATAGAAAACGCCGTCACCCCCGCTATTATAGGTTTAGCGGCGAGTACGATCGTGACTGCGTATAAAAAAGCGCCGAGCCTTCTCCCAAAGGCTCGGCAATTTTTTACGGCAATGCCGCCGAATAATTTTTCTTACGCCTGCTCCTCGCTCTGTGCGGCTTTGACATAAAACTCCGACTGCTTGTCGAACATTTCCCTGTATATGCCGCCGCGTGCGTAAAGCTCCGCGTGCGTGCCGTACTCCTCGACATGTCCGTCAGCGAACACCGCGACCTTGTCCGCCAACTGCACGGCGGAAAGACGGTGGGTGATGAGAACCGCCGTCTTGCCCTCTATCATTCGGTGGAAACGGGTGTATATCTCGTACTCCGCCATCGGGTCAAGGGCTGCCGTCGGCTCGTCGAGGATATAGATATCCCCGCCCTTATAGAGCGCGCGGGCTATGGCTATCCTCTGTCCCTCGCCGCCCGAGGGATTGAAACCGTCGCTGAATATCTCCTTGCCTATCGGCGTGTCATATTTCTTCGGCAGCTTTGACATAAGCTCCTCAAGCCCACTCCTCCTGCACACATCATCAAGCCTCTCGTTGTCCGGTGAATTTGTCAGAGCTATATTCTTACCGACAGTCAGCGGATACTCGGCAAAATCCTGGAATACCGCTGCGAACATCCTCTGATAGCTCGGAAAATCGTACTCGCGTATGTCCCGCCCGTTCAGCAGTATAACGCCCTCCGTCGGGTCGTACAGCCTCATTAACAGCTTTATAAATGTCGACTTGCCCGAGCCGTTCTCGCCGACGATGCAGAGCTTTTCGCCGAATTTAAACGACAGATTGAGATTTTTAAGTGCGTATCTGTCACTGTCGGGATAGCGGAAGGAAACATCTTTGAATTCCACAACGGAGTTTTCGCCGAAGTCAGGCTGAGTATCGCCCGAGAGTTTTCTCATATTCGGCATATTCATAAAGTCAATATAATCCTGCGTCTGGAGGCTGTTGCTTGACAGCGTGCGATAGCTGTGCATCACGCCCGAAACAGCACCCGAGAACTGCCTTGCCGATGCCATATATATGGTCATGTTACCTATCGGCAAGGCTCTTTTCAGCACCTCAAAGAGGACTACGGCGTAGAGAGAAGCCTCCTTGATAAGGTCCATCGCAGCGCCGACATATGACGAGACGCTTTGCTTATTGAAAATCTTAAGCCTTACCGCGCTGCTCGCCCTCTGCTGCTCCGAATAATTATCTATGAGGAAGTCCTTCATGGCGAACATTCTGACTTCCTTTGCGGACTTTGCGTCCTCGAGCATATAGCGGTATACGGATGATACCATTTCCTTTTTGCTGCGCTCGCGGTCAAGCTCATAAACCTTTCGGTCGTTATCCTTTGACACGATATAATTAACTATGATGACCGCTATCATGACTATGAGGATAACGGGATTGAGGGTGGAAATGATAGATGTTACGGCAATGAGGGAAAAGAGCGCAGCCACAGCACCGCTTATCATATTCACCACGCGCAGCAAGCCCATCACGGTGGTGTTTGCGCGTATCTTCTTCACCTGTATCGCGGGTATTTCGAGATTTTCGTAGTCCATGTCGAGCACATTGCCGAAGAAGTCCGCCTCAAAGCGTATCATAAGTTCGGACTGCAGAATAAGCTCGTATTTTGAGTAAAAATGATTTATGAAAAACATAACGGTGGGAGTTACAACCATCACGGCGACATAGGTAATAAGCCTGTCGATGCGCAGTCCGCCGGTCAGTTCGTTGATTATCAAGCCGGAGAACACGGTATATACGGTAGGTATGACCGCATTCAATACCGATATGAAGAATTTCAGGACAAGATACACACGTCCGAGAGGCTGCCGCCACACCATGCCGAGCAGCATTTTCGTTATCTTTACCGTAGATGTGAATGTCTGTCCGCCTTTGTCTTTCTTTTTCATTTTTTACCGTCCTTTATTATCAGTCCTCTGCCGCCTCGGCGTTTGCCTTGACATAAAACTCCGACTGCTTGTCGAACATCTCCTTATATACTCCGCCCTGCGAATATAATTCGTCATGCGTACCGTATTCAATGACATGTCCCGAGTCAAACACCGCGACCTTGTCCGCCAACTGCACGGCGGAGAGACGGTGGGTGATGAGAACCGCAGTCTTATTTTCTATCATATCGCCGAATTGAGTATATATCTCGTACTCCGCCATCGGGTCGAGGGCTGCCGTCGGCTCGTCGAGAATATAGATATCCCCGCCCTTATAGAGCGCGCGGGCTATGGCTATCCTCTGTCCCTCGCCGCCGGACGGCTCAAAGCCCTCCTCATCTACCCACTTGTCAACGAAAGTATCATAACCCTTCGTAAGCTTTGATACAAGACCGTCAAGCCCGCTCTTGCGGCAGACCTTATCGAGCCTGTCTCCGTCACACTTCTCAGTCATGGCGATATTCTCTCCGAGTGAGAAATAAAAGAGCGCGAAATCCTGAAAAGCAGGCGAGAAGATACGTTGATACTCGAGATAATCGTATTCGTTTATATTCCTGCCGTTAAGAAATATCTCTCCCTCTGTCGGAAAATACAGCCTCATTAACAGTTTTATAAATGTCGACTTGCCCGAGCCGTTCTCTCCGACGATACACAGCCTATTGCCGCCGTGTATTTTCAGATTCAAATTTTCTAAAGCGTATCTGTCGCTGCCCGGATATTTGAAGCTGACATTTCTGAACTCAATAACGGAGTCATTATCAAATGTCGGATGAGCGTTGCCGCACAAAAGCTGTTTTTTAGGTATATTCAAAAACTCCACAAGCTCGTCCGTAGTCAGGCTCTTTTCGCAAAGCTTCAAATATTCGTTCACTATCGTGCTGAGCGATGAGAAAAACTGCGACGTCGCGCTCTGATACACGGTAAGCCCGCCGACGGTCAATCTGTCCATAAATATCAGGAATATCAGATAGGCATACAGGAGAATCTGCTCGGCGCAGCTTATGCCCGCCATGAGAATCCCCGCCCTGTTCTGCTTTTTCTTCAGCTGCAGGCGCAGATTTGCTATCCTTCTTTCCGAGCCGACTATCTTCTCTACGACCATCTCTCCGATATTAAAGAGACGTATATCCTTTGCGAAGTGAAAATTATCGAGTATATATCCGTAGCCCCATGCCTTGCGCGACTCTTTATCAACGTCAATTCCCGTCTGATAATTTTTCTTCTGAACCCATTTTGTGATAAGAGAATTTATGTATACGGTCAGTGCTATCACGGCTATGACAACGGCATTCAGATTTACGAGAATGGCAAAAACCGCCGAAACCGACACTATCGCGGCTCCGAAGTCAACGAGGCTGTCTATCACGTCGACAGCACCGTTGACGGTATCCGACGCGCGTTTCTTTTTCGTCAGAATATCGGGATTTTCAAGCTGCTCGTAATCCATCGTCGCGGTATTTCTGAAGAAATCCGCCTCGAGCTGAATACTTATTTCACTCCTCGCCCTGTATGCCGCATTGCCGAGCAGCGAGCCAATCAAACGACTGACAAGCGGCGTGAGTGCAAATACGGCTACATAAAGCACGAGTCTCGAGAGCCTGCGCTCCCCTATCAATTCGTTTATTATAATACCCGGAGCGACCGTAGCGACAAGCGTCGCTGCGGTGTCCTTGAGCGCCGTCACAATCTTCAGAAATACGTATTTCTTTTTCCGAACCCTGATAAATCCAAGCAGTGACTTGACCGTCCGCACGGTGGAGATAAAGTTTTGAGTTTTTGTATTAAATTTCATTGTTGTCTCTCTCAATTACTGGCGGATGAAGGTGTTCACCGCGCACAGTATATAAAGCCGCCGCAGTTATTTACCAAATATTGCTTCTACGGTTCAATTATATCATTGTGCTATACTGATGTCAATATTTTTTATCAAAAAATATTGACAAAATCAAAATAAAAAAAACAATTCGGCATTATTATAAGAAAAAGCACCATATGAGAGCTATATATAAAGCGAATTTGCATCTCACGCAAATCCGCTTTATGCTTTTTATTGATTTTCGTTCGCTTTTACATAGAACTCCGACTGCTTGTCGAACATCTCCCTGTACATGCCGCCGCGTGCGTAAAGCTCCGCGTGCGTGCCGTACTCCTCGACACGCCCGTCAGCGAACACCGCGACCTTATCCGCTAACTGCACGGCGGAGAGGCGGTGTGTGATGAGAACCGCCGTCTTGCCCTCTATCATTCGGTGGAAACGGGTGTATATCTCGTACTCCGCGTTCGGGTCAAGGGCTGCCGTCGGCTCGTCGAGAATATAGATATCCCCGCCCTTATAGAGCGCGCGGGCTATGGCTATCCTCTGCAGCTCGCCGCCGGACGGCTCAATTCCGGTTTCGTCAATTGATTTTCCTATCATCGTGTGTTCTCTCTTCGGAAGAGATTTGACCAATCCCGAAAGCCCCGCCTCATCGATAGCTTTTTTCAGCCTTTCTGCTTCGCAACTGTCGCTTAAGCATATATTCGTTGCGAAATCAAAGTCATAGCTGTTGCAGTCCTGAAATACCGGCGCAAACATATCTATATATTCATAATAGTCATAATCGTATATGTTCTTGCCGTTAAGGAGTATTTCCCCCTCATCCGGAGAATACAGTCTCGTAAGCAGCTTTACAAATGTCGTTTTACCCGAGCCGTTTTCTCCTACGATGCACAGCCTTTCATTACTTTTGACAGTAAGGTTTAACTTGCGGATGGCATACTTTTCCGAACCGGGATATTTGAAGCTTACGTTTTTAAACTCGATTTCAAAACCGTCGTTTAATCGCGGATGCTCCGTACCGCTCCCGAGCTGCTTCTGAGGTATTGAGAAGAAGTCTACAATGTCATTCAGGCTGTATCTCATATTTTTAAAAGCCAAAAACGCATCCGTTATGCTCCTTATCGAGTTGCCGAATTGCTCTACGGATGATATGTAGATAGTCATAGTACCAACGGTCATGAGCCCCTTGAGTACAGAGAAAATCAAGTACCCGTACAGTGCCGCCTGCTGTGCGAACCTGCCGAGAGTGGAGACGCCGTCGACGGCTATATTTTGCCTTTGGTACTTCAAATTGCTTTCATCCAAATTTCTTTGACTTTCCATCAGGTGAGAAATCATAAATTCCCTGCTGTTGAAAATCTTTGTTTCCATAAAGAACGCAGGCTCTGAGAGCACAAATGTATATACGCAGAGTTTACAGTCAAGAAGATCGGCTCTCAGGTCATTTTCCCTGCTCTTTTCGGACAGCCATTTGGAGGCAAAGTAATTCATAACGGAAACCGCCGCCACAATAAGCACCATCCAAAGTCCCAGGGTGAATACCAATGTGAAGATAAGCGCAAACTGAACAACGGCAGCAAACAGTCTGCAGTAAATATCAACTACCTGCGGCATTTGCTCCATAGATTTCACGGCACGCAGTTCAAGGTTATGCACCTCGGGATTTTCAAACTGCTCATAATCGGTTTCGGTAATTCTGCCGTAAATCACCTTGTTGCTGTTATTATTGAATTTCGATAGCACATCGGTGATTTTATACTCCGTGAGCTTATTTAATGCAAAGACAATTACGGGCGAACCTATAATCACGGCAGTATATATAATTACCTTATTTATATCTGCGTCGGATGTAAGCTCGTTTATCAAAAATCCCGGAAAAACCGCAAAAACCAACGGAAGAACTATGTTCAGCAGCGAGTTAAAGCATCTGAGAACGGTATATATTTTACCGTTTGCCTCGCGCTGCCACACATATTTAA